>JAIRTY010000192.1 GCA_031254715.1 Nocardiopsaceae bacterium
GGCACCCCGGGCACTGCACGACGCGCTCGCGGCCGGCGGGGCGGGCGAGCCGGGCTGGCTGGCCGCCCTCGACCGCGTCGTGGCCGGGCGTCGGGTCGCACGGCATGGCTGTATCGGCCGGGCTGGCTGCGGCCTTCGTCCTGATCGCGACGGGCATCCTCGTGCCCGCGGCCACCCGCCCGGCCCTGGTGCTCGCCGAGGTCTTCGGCCTGGCCTGCTGGGTGGCAGGGCAGGACTTCGGCGGCATCCTCACCGGCACCGCCACCGACCCCGGCACCGGCCCGGTGCTCATCCTGCTCGCGGCCGCCTACTGGCCGCCGCGGCGGCAGGCACATAGACGCGGCCGGGAGCCGCGCGAGTTGCCAGCTTGGCGCCCGACGCAGGCGGGCACAGGCAGCGGAGCCAGACGCCACCGTGCCCGCGGGTAGCGCAGTGTCGGGCGAAATCGTGGCCGGTCGGTTCGCTCGCCTACATCAGCGGGTGCGTGGAAGCGACCTCGTACTGGGTGACCGAACCGCCGAGGATGGCTGCGGCCTGGTCGCCGCTGGGGCCGCCGCCACGGAAGGCCTCGACGGCCTGCGGGGACTCCCAGCGCTCGAAGACAAGGATCCGTGCCGGGTCGACGAGGTCGGCGCTGAGCGAGAAGTCGAGGCAGCCGTCGGCCGCGCGGGCGGCTTCGACGACCGGCTTGGCGTCGGCCAGGTAGGCGACACGCTGCTCCGCCGCGACGATGAGGTGGCCGGCGACGATCACCATGATGTGTTCCTCCCGGTGCGGTCGGTCACTGCCTGGTCTCGGCGCGGCCCGCGGCGGACGGTGCGAACGTGGCGATGGTACCGGTGGCCGGGGCGTTCTCGATGATCTCATCGCCTAGGCCGGGGCTCGACCGAGAGGATCACTCAGCGATGGTTGCCGCCGGTAGCTGGTCGTGCGCGCAGACCGGCCACCCGACGGCCTGGCCGCGCGCGGCGAAGTAGTCCCGCTGCCGGGCGATCAGCCGGTCGAGCTCAGCGCCGCTTAACCCGATGTCGCGCGGGCCGGAAATGTAGCCACGGTGCCAGCCGGCCACCCGCAGCAGCGGGCCGTCCCGCTCATACCTCACCCCAGCAGGCGGCTCAGGCTCCACTCCCCGCATGTGCTCGTCATAGACGGCGAGCAACGCTCCGACGCTCGTCACCGGGTCACTCTACGCGAATGTTCTGTAGCGGGATTATCTAGCGGCAGTCGTATCCTGGGGGCATGACGACCAGCGCTCCCGGGCGGACCGTGCCTGACCTGAGCTTTCTGCTGTCACACACGGCCCATGTGCTCACCACCCGGATGACGGCTGCATTTGCGGAGTCCGGGATGACTCCGCGTGCGTTCTGCGTGCTGGCGCACGCGGCGCAGGGCGAGTTCACCCAGATCGAGCTGGCCAAGCTCGCCGATCTCGACAAGACCACGATGGTGGTGACGCTCGACGAACTGGAGGCCGCCGGGTACGCGCGGCGCCGGCCGTCCGCCGCGGACCGGCGGGCCCGCATCGTCGAGGTCACCGCGGCGGGGCAGCGGGTGGTCGCGGCCGGGTACCGGATCGCCGATCGCGTGCATGGCGAGGTACTGGCGGCGCTGCCGCCCGGTCAGGGCGAGGTGCTGACCGGCGCGCTGGCCGCGCTGGCCAGCGGGTTCCTCGCCGCGCCGGCTGAGTGCGACCGCCCGGTACGGCGGGCGCGCCGCGTGGCCGGGCAGGCCGCTCCAGCCGAGTAGATCCATAAAAGATTGTCCGTAACAAAACTATCTGCTACGGTCCTTCCTGGTAACCCGATCAGGAGGAGACCTCATGCCCCGTACCCGCTGGCTGGCGCTCACGGTGCTCTGCGCGGCCACGCTGATGATCATTCTCGACGGCACGATCGTGACCGTGGCGTTGCCTTCGATCCAGCGCGACCTGGGCTTCTCCCCGGCTGCGCTGAGCTGGGTGCTGAATGCCTACCTCATCGCCTTCGGCGGCCTGCTGCCGCTGGCTGGCCGCCTTGGTGACCTCGTCGGCCGCAAGCGGGTGTTCCTGGCGGGCCTGGCTGCCTTCGCCGCGGCATCGCTGCTGTGCGGGCTCTCGGTCACGCCGCAGATGCTGATCGCCGCCCGCTTCGTGCAGGGAGCGGGCGCCGCGATGGTGTCAGCGGTGAGCCTGGGCATGATCGCGATGCTGTTCACCGAGCCGGCGGAGCGGCAGCGGGCCATCGGCGCCTACAGCTTCGTCGGGGCCGCCGGCGCCTCGATCGGCCTCGCTGTCGGCGGCCTGCTCACCCAGTCGGCTGGCTGGCACTGGATCTTCTTCGTCAACCTGCCGATTGCCGCCGCGGCCGGCCTCCCCGCCGCCCGGCTGCTCGAGGCCGACCGGGGCCTCGGGCTGCGCGCGGGTGCCGACTGGCCAGGCGCAGCGGCGAGCGTGGCCGGGCTGATGACGGGAATCTACGCGATCGTCGAGGCCGCGCGGTACGGCTGGCTGTCGGCTCACACGCTGGGCACCGCCGCGGTCAGCGCGGTCCTGCTGGCGGCGTTCGCCGTCCGCCAGGCGAAGGCCCGCATGCCGCTGCTGCCACCGCGGATCCTCGCCAGCCGCACCGTTGCCGGGGCCAACCTCGCCCAGCTGCTCGTGATCGCGGCCGCGTTCGGCTTCCAGGTGATCATCGTCCTGTACTTCCAGCACTCGCTCGGCTACGGCCCCGCCCGGGCCGGCCTGGCCCTGCTCCCGGTGGCGGCCATCATCGGCGTGGTTTCGCTCGGGCTGTTCGCCAGGCTGGCCGGGCGGGCCGGCGCCCGGACCGTGCTGCTGGCCGGCCTCGCGCTCATCGCGGCCGGACTGGCGCTGCTCACCCGCGCGCCTGCGCCCGCCGAGTACGCGGCGCAGGTGCTCCCGTGGCTGCTCCTGTTCAGCATCGGCGGCGGGCTGGTGCTGCCCGCGCTCACCGCGCTCGGCATGTCGGCCGCCGGTCCCGGCGACGCGGGTGCCGTTTCCGGCCTGTTCAACACCACCCAGCAGGTCGGCGCCG
>JAIRTY010000238.1 GCA_031254715.1 Nocardiopsaceae bacterium
CTTGCGCGATAAGGCGCGGCGGCACCCGGCCGAACTTTCCGGGGGAGAGCAGCAGCGGGTGGCGATTGCGCGCAGCCTGATCACCCGGCCCGAGGTCATCTTCGCCGATGAGCCTACCGGGGCGCTGGACATCGCCACCGGCCGCCAGGTCCTGGCATTGCTCCGCGCCGCGGTCGACCGGCACCGGCAGACGGTCGTTATGGTGACGCATGACCCGGGGGTTGCGTCGTGGGCCGACCGGGTTGTCTTCATCGTTGACGGCCAGGTTCACGGGCACCTCGACCATCCAACCGCCCGGGCAGTCGCTGCGGAAGTGAACCGGTGGGAGTGCTAATGCTCCCGCTGAGCGTGAGGTCGGTTCTCCACCAGCGAACGCTCATCGCAGGTGCCTTCGTCGCCGTGCTGATGGGCACCGCCCTGGTCGCGGTGACCGGGCGCTGCCTGGCCGCTGCGCTTGCGGTCCATCCGCGGCCCGGCGTTGACATGGGGGGCATCGAGACCATCCTGGCTTTGGCGGGGGTGGTATCCGGGTTCGTCACCGTGTTCTGCGTGGCCGGCACGTCCGCCTTCAGCGTTGCGCTCCGCCGCCGCGATCTCGCGCTGCTGCGCCTGATCGGCGGTGGCGGCGGGCAGATCCGGCGGCTGGTGATCGGGGAAGCGCTCGTGACGGCCGTGGCGGCCGCGATCCCCGGCTGCCTGCTGGGGGCAGTCGGTACGTCTGCCGCGCTGGATCTGCTCAGCGACGCCCGGCTGACACCGGTGCCGCTTCACCCCCCGGTATCCTCGGTCCCGCTGGCAATCGCGCTCGGGGCAGGCGTGCTACTCGCCCTGCTCGGCGCGGCGGCCGCCGCCGTGCGGGCGGCGGGCATCGCGCCAGCGGAGGCGCTGCGCGAAAGTCAGCTCGACCTCAAGGTCATGACCGTCACCCGCTGGGCCGCCGGCGCATTCATGCTGGCAGCCGGAGCGCTCATGATCACACTGGCTGCTCTCAACGGGGCGGAAGCAGCAACCCCGCTCACGGTGTTCGGTGCCATGGCTCTCGCGGTCGCGGCGACCACTCTGGCACCCGCCTACCTGCCGCGGCTGGCCTGGCTCGCCGCCGCCCCGGCCGGTCGGCTCACCGGCATTCCCTGGCAGCTCGCGGCGGCCGGAATCGCGACCGCCCGGCGCCGTACTGCTTCCCTGGCCGCGCCGGTGATTGCCAGCGTCGCCATCATCGGGACGCTCACCGCAGTGCTCGCGGCCGCCAATGCGGCCAGCGCCGCCAGCAGCGAGCAGGCCCGCCTCAACCAGACGGTGCTGCTGATGATGACCGTCCCCGCTTTCGTCTATGCGCTCATCTCTATAGCCGGTGCCCAGGCCATGGCCTACAGCGCGCGCCGGGAAGAGGTCACCGCGATGCGGCTGCTGGGCATCAGCCGCCGCCAGATCAGGCGGATGGCGGTGTGGGAATCCGTCATAGCCGTAGCTCTGGGCGCCCTGCTGGGACTGGCAGTCACCGCTGCCAGCCTCGCCGCCTACCACGCCGCTCTCCAGCGAACCTACGAAACCACCCGGCTCGCCGTCCCCTGGGCCGCGTTCGTCATCCTCGCCATCACCTGCCTGGCAACTGCGGTCGGGAGCGGCCTGCTCGCCGTCAGCCGCCCGCCGCCCTCCGGCTGGTAACCGCTTCCCGTGGGGCCAGCCGCCCCGATGACGCCGCCCCATCTGAATCCGGCACCATCCGACATGCAGAGGAGTAATCATGAACCGGGTCACGAGGGCGGTGGCGGGACTGAGCCTGCTGGCCGTCGCCGCCTGCGGCGGCCCCGCCGGTCACCGGGCACATACCGGCAGCCTGCTGGCGCGAGACGCCAAGCGGGTCCACGCGGCCGGGGTCGTGGGGGTTGTCGCGCAGGCAGTTACGCCCCGCGGCGACGCCGCAGCCCGCAGCGGCATCGGTAACCGCCGTACCGGCGGTGCCCCGCCGCTGAACGGTTACATCGCGATCGGCAGCACCACGAAGACATTCACCGCGACCGTCATCCTGCGGCTCGCTGGCGAGGGCCGGCTGTCGCTGAGCGACACCGTCGGGCACTGGCTGCCCGGCGTGGTCGCCGGGAACGGCAACGACGGCAGCAAGATCACTATCCGCGAGTTGCTGCAGCACACGAGCGGGCTGTACGACTACACCGTTGCGCTGATCCCCGGGCTGCTTACGCCTGCGGGATACCACCGCAACGTGGGCCGTCGCTACACCCCCGCTCAGCTGGTGGACCTGGCGATGCGGCATCGCCCGTTGTTCGCACCGGGGACCCGGTTTTCCTATTCGAACACCAACTACGTCCTGCTCGGCATGCTGATCAAGCGGGTCACCGGCCGGACCTGGGAGCAGGAGGTGCACGACCTGATCCTGCGCCCGCTCGGCCTGGCCCATACCCTGACCCCGGACCAGGCGACCCGGCTCCCCAGGCCACATGCCCGCCTCTACCAGCAGTTCAGCCCTCGGGGCCCGCTGGTGGACACGACCATCCCGCCGCTGGGCATTTCCACCACGGCCGATGGCGCGATGTTCAGCACCCCGTCCGATCTCAACCGGTTCTTCCAGGCACTGCTCGGCGGGCGGCTGCTCCGCCCGGCACAGCTCGCGCAGATGGAACGGACGGTGCCGGAGCCGGCCTCCAGCACCGTCATCCCCGGCGCCCGTTACGGCCTCGGGCTGGAGCGGTACCCGCTGCCGTGCGGGGGCTACTACTGGTCGCACAGCGGCGATGGCATCGGCGTCGACGACGAGAACGGCGTGCTGCCCGGCGGCCGGGCGAGCACCGTGGTGTACCTGACCAGCCGGCCTGCGACGCGGGGGCCATTCGTCGCGCAACTGAAGGCGGCCGACCAGCTGGTCACCGACCAGTTGTGCGCGGCCCGGTCCACCGGATGATGCGTGAGCCGCGGCTCCCGGGTGACCGGGCTTGGGCGCCACGGCTGGCAGGTGTCCAGCGGGCGCTTGCCGACCGGCAGGTCCCAGGCGATCCGGTTGGCTGCGTCCCACTGCCCGCTTAGCCGGCCCCGGCTGTCGCCGCAGCTGACGGGCATGCGAGTATGCACGTGGGGGACCCGATGAATACGGGGGAATCCGGCTTCATCAGCCCGCCCCGGCAGCGGCCGCTGCCGGGGCGGGCCCCTTTTTCAGCAGGCGCCGCTCATTCGGCACGCAGCAGGTGGCCGCTGCGCAGGCGGGCAGCCCGCTGGCCGGGCCAGGCGGCGAGCAGGTTGGCGGCCAGCAGCGCGGCCGGGGCGATCAGCACCAGCGCCCACAGCGCCAGCGGCGGGTGGTAGGCGAGCGGCGTGCTGCCGGCGACCGCCCGCCACACCCCACGGCCGAGTGCCAGCCCGAGCGGCACGCCCAGCGCCAGCCCGGCCAGCGCGAGCAGGGTGGCCTGGGTGGCCAGCACCAGCCGGGCCTGCCGCGGGGTCAGGCCGAGAGCGCGTAGCACCGCCAGCTCGTGGCCGCGCCGCCGCACCGCGGTGACCAGCGCGTGCCCGACGGCGCCCGCCGCGAGCAAGGCCAGGAACCCGCCCAGCGCCAGCGGCAGCTGTGCCACGTCCCTGATCTCCTTCAGCTGCTCCGGCGGCTGCGGCGGGGTGAAGCCGTATGCCTGCCCGTTCCCAATGGCCGCGGCGGCGGAATTGAGCCGCCGCGCCACCGCCGCCGGGTCGGCACCCGGCCGTAGCGCCACCTCAGCCGTGCGGAACTTGAACGGGTAGTGCGCGCCCCGGAAGAGCCGGCTGAAGCCGGCCGGGGTGAGCCAGGCACCGCTGGCGTAGCCGTTGTGCGAGCCCTCGGGCACGAACCCGATCCCGGTCACCGTCACGGCGCGGGGAACCGTCCCGCCGGTGAACCGCACCACCGACCCGGGGCCGGCCCGCAGCTGGCGGGCGGTGGTGGCAGCCAGCACGGCCTCATCGGCCGCGGCGGGCATGCGGCCGCCGGCGAGCACGACCGGCAGCCGCTTGCCGCCGACCGGGCGGTAGGAGAAGGCCGTCACCGACACTCCGCCCGCCTGCGCCACCCCGATCAGGGTGTCGTTGAGGCCGGTGACGTCGCGATCGGCGGCGACCGTGCGCAGCAGCCGCCCGGACGGCCCGATCTCCTGCCCGTTCAGCCCCAGATAGGCCTCCAGCTGGGCGGTCTGGCCGAAGCGCTGCGGGTTGGCCCCCGCATCGGTAACCCCTGCCGCGAACGTGAACGCCGCGATGACCCCCAGCACGCCGGCCACCGCGCCCGCAATGGCCGGCCGGACCGGCACCGCCGACCGGCCGTGCCCCGGCTCCAGCGCGAACCTGGTGCCGACCAGCACCGGTACCGGCAGCCCGGCGCCCGCCACCGCGCCCGCCACCGCTGACCGCCGGGGGCGGGACCCCGTCCGGGCGGATGCCAGCGCCGCCGCGGCCGCTGCCGCGGCGCCGCCCAGCACCAGCAGCGGGACCGCCGCCCACCCGGCGCCGAGCACCAGCCAGTCCGCGTCGATGCCCGGGTGCGGTTCCAGCAGCGACGCGGCGCCGATCGGGAGCCACGCCGATGCCAGGACCGCTCCGCCGACGCCGAGCGAGGCGCCGGCGACGGCCGCCAGCAACGGCCCGGCCGCGGCGGCCGCGATGGCCTGCCGCGGAGTCATGCCAACCGGCCGCAGCACGCTGAGCTCGGCCGTGGCAGCCGACGCATACCGGGCTACCAACTGTCCGACCAGCAAGAACGCCGGCACCAGGGCCGCCAGCCCGAACGCCGCCAGGCACAGCGCCTCGTACCCGGTGACCTTGCGCTGCGGCCCGCCGGAGTAGTGGTAGTTGTCCCACACGTCGATGTCGGAGCGGCCGCTCACCCTGGCCAGGTCGGCCCGGAACGCGGGAATCGCCGCGGTCCCGCCGCGCAGCCGCACCAGCGCGTTGAGGTAGCTCTGGCCGGACGTGCCCATCAGGTCGGCACGGTAGCGGCTCAGCAGGGCCGGCGAGGGAAGGACGCCGCCCGGGTCCCCGACCGCGTCGCTGAACCAGGATGACCGGACCACCCCGACGATGCGCACCCTGACCGCGGGCCCGCGGGGCGGCCCGGCCGAGCCGTCGTACCCCGCCACGCTCTGGGACGGGGCAGGCAGGCGCAGCAGCAGGGTGCTGCCCACGCCCTTCCCGAAGTCGTGCTGGAACAGCGGGGTGACCACCACCTCATCGGCCCGCCGGGGACTGAATAGCCGGCCGCGCAGCAGCGGCGGCCGCTCAATGGCCCGCATGACCTGGCCATCCCCGGGCGGGAACCCGACCTGGGCGGCCGGCAGGCCGGCCACCGTGGCGCCCGTCACCGCGAACGTGGTGAGCGCGGCCACCTCGGGCAGCCCGCGGATGCGCGCCCAGTCGAAGCCCGGCTGGTTGGGCAGCACCGTGACGGTGGCCGGCAGCGATTGCGCCCACAACCGTGAGTACGCGCTGTCGCCGCGGCGCGCCCCGGCGCCGGCCGCCAGCACGGTCGCCGTGCTGACCGCCACCAGCAGCGCCAGCAGCCCGAGCGACCGCCAGCGCCGCCGCAGCTCCAGCCGTGACCAGGCCAGGACTATCCGCATGCCTGCCACCGTCCCCGTGTCACTCCTGCTGCTCCCAGTAGAGGATGGGCGCGGCCGCCCCTCAAGGGTGGCAGCCGCAGGCAACCGCAGCGTGCTACCACCCCCGGCGGGGGCCATCCGGCCGGGGCCGTCCGGCCGGGGCCGGATGGCCCTATGTCCGGGTCGCCAGCGCGGCTACGATCATGGGCCGTGGAGACGATCCGGGTCGCGCTGGCCGACGACAACGTGCTGCTGCGGGAGGGGATGTCCCGCCTGGTCGCGGCCAACGACGAGTTCGAGCTCGTCGGGACCGCATCGGACCTGCCGGAACTGCTGTCCCTCATCGAGCAGCAGGCACCGGATGTGGTGATCACTGACATCCGGATGCCGCCCACCGGCAGCGACGAGGGCATCCGGGCGGCCGCCTGGCTCCGGGAGCACCGGCCGGGTACCGGCGTGGTGGTGCTGAGCCAGTACACAGCGCCCGGGTATGCCCTGGCCCTGCTGGAGCACGGCTCGGCGGGCCGTGCCTACCTGCTGAAGGAACGGGTGGCCAGCGTGGAGGAGCTGTCGCGGGCCGTCCGCACGGTCGCCTCGGGCGGCTCGGTGATCGACCCGCTGGTGGTGGACGAGCTGGTCAGGTCCCGGTCGCACCCGCAGGCGTCCAGCCTGGAGCTGCTGACCCCGCGCGAGTCGCAGATCCTGGCCGAGATGGCGCAGGGCAAGAGCAACGCCGCGATCGCCGCCGCCCTCAGCGTGTCGGAGCGGGCGGTCGAGAAGCACACGAACTCGATCTTCGCCAAGCTCGGGCTGAGCGAGGAGAAGGACGTGAACCGGCGGGTGAAGGCGGTGCTGCTGTTCCTCAGCCGGGGCGAGACCACCTGATGGGAGGGTGCTGACCCCACCCGGGTGAGGAAGCCAGCACCCTCCGCATCCGGCGCGGCCTGTGCGACGCTGGAGACGTGAGCAGCCCGCACCCCGTGCTCGTCGTCGATGATCAGGCCCCGTTCCGGCTCGCCGCCAAGGCGGTACTGCGCCGGCTTGAGTGCTTCGAGCTGGCCGGGGAGGCCTCCAGCGGGTCCGAGGCGATCGACCTGGTGGAGGAACTGCACCCGGAGCTGGTCCTGATGGACATCAACATGCCGGAGATGAACGGGATCGAGGCGACCCGCCGGATCGTGTCCGCGCACCCCGACGTGGTGGTGTTCCTCTGCTCCACCTACGACGTGGCCGACCTGCCCCCGGCCGCCGCGGACAGCGGCGCCAGCGCCTACCTCAACAAGGAACGGCTCGGGGCGGACGCGCTGCGCACCCTGTGGCGGGAGCGGGAAGCCGGCTTCAGCTCGGTGTGAGCACGGGCCGCCGCGCTACGGCAGCGGGATGGAGCCGCTGATCCTGGCGCCGTGGCCGGGCTGCGACTCCCACCGGACGGTGCCGCCGATGGCGCCGAGCCGGTCGGCCATGTTGACGAAGCCGTGGCCGCCGCGCGCCTGTCCGGCATCGAAGCCAGGGCCGTCGTCGGTCACCGAGAACAGCAGGCCGCCCGCCTCGATCCACACCCGCACCTGCACGTTCGCCTGCGGGGCGTGCTTGGCGGCGTTCTGCATCGCCTCCAGGCAGCAGAAGTAGACGGCCGCATCCAGCTCGGCAGGGAACCGTCCCAGGCCGTCGGCGATGGTCACGCTCACCGCGAGCGGGCTGCGGCCGGCCGCCGCCCGCAGGGCGTCCGGCAGGCCGCTGCCGGACAGCAGCGGCGGGTAGATGCCGTGCGCGAGCTCGCGCAGCTCCCGGATGGTCTCCTGCACGTCCCCGGCCAGCTGGTCCATGATCACGCCCGCCGTGGCCGGGTCGTCCGCCAGCATCTCCCTGGCCAGGCGCAGGTTCACGGCCAGTGCCACCAGGTGCTGCTGGGCGCCGTCGTGCAGGTTCCGCTCCACCTTCCGGCGCTCGGCGTCACCGCTCGCCACCACCCGGGCGCGGGATTCCCGTAGCTCGTCGGCCTGCTTGCGGAGCTCTTCCAGCGTCGTGTGCAGCGCCGCGTCGAGCTGGACGTTGTGGAACGCCAGCCCGGTCTGGCGGGCCAGCTCGGTCAGCACGCGGTCGTCCTCTTCCGAGAAGGCGTCAGCGGCGGCCGGCCGCTCCGCGACGATCAGCCCCAGCAGTTCCCCGGCGTGGCTGGCCGGCGCCACCCGCAGCTGCGCGTCCGCCCGGCCGTCCAGCAGCGACGGCAGCCAGATCGCGGTCCAGGCGCTGCCGGAGACCCCGGCCCTGGCCACCACCGGCCGCTCCCGGCCGGTCAGCATGAGCGATTTCGGCCCGGAGTCCGGCACCGAGACCGTGCGCTCGAGCACGTCGCCGGCGCCGGTGTAGATCTCGGCCCGGGTCAGGCCCATCGTCTTCCGCAGCGACTCGGCGAGCTGCAGCAGCAGCTCGTCCATGGTGACCGCCCGGGTCAGCCTGCTGCCGAAGGTACGCAGCACCTCGTCCGGGGCCTGCCGGGCGCCGTACACGAACCTGGTGGCCGCCGCGACCAGCCGGTCCCTGGCCGGCACGTACCCGGCCGCCGCGATCGCGGCCGCCAGCATGGACAGGGCCAGGACCGCCCGGTCCGGCCCGGTCGGCTCCCGGCCGAAGCCGAGCACCACGATGAGGTAGATCCCTGCCACCACCACGGTGAACCCGGCCATGGACACGACCTGCACGAACAGGCGGCCGCCAGGCCGTCCCAGCGCCCGGGACGTGCCCGCAGCCAGGCCCAGCGGGACCGCCGCCGTGGCCCCGGCCGCCGTCATGGCCACCGGGCCCGGCCAGCCGACCAGCAGGTGGAGTACCACCGTCACCAGCGCCGCGGCGGCGGCCACGACCGCGCCCATGCCCGCCCACTGCATCCGCTCCCTGTCCACGTCGACCGCCTGCCGGTACCGCCGCTGCAGCGTCGGCAGCGCGGCCAGGGCCAGCAGGCACCAGACCGCCGCTGCCGCCCCGGCCGGAACCGGCCGGCCAGCGGCGGCCAGCCCCCCGCCGGCCGCCAGCGCGGCCCCGTAGCTGAGACCCGCGCAGGCCCGCCGCGCCTGCCCGGCCAGGCGGCCGCCGGGGAACCCGAGCAGGAAATGGAACGAAATGGCGATCATCAGCGGCCCGGCAATGGTGGCGGCTGCGCGGGCCGCCGGGTGAACGCCCGCCTCGCCGCCGGCGAGCCCGGCCGCCGCCAGCGTGACGGCCCCGGCCAGCGTCCCGGCCGCGAGCTGCCAGGCGGCCGCCCGTGGCCGCGACCACGCCCAGCAGACGGCGGCCAGCGCCCACGCTGTGACCAGGACGGTGCCGACCGCATACACCCCGGTGATCGCGCCCGTCCCGGCCCGCAGGCCGGCCACGGCCACCGCGACTGCGGCGGCCGGCAGCGCCACCCCCGCCAGTGACCGCTGCGCGCGGTGACTGCCCGGCGGGACGGCCGGCACCACGACGGCGGACGTTCCACCGGTCATCGTGATTCTGCGGCCGGCGCGCCTGCGGTCGCCGGGACGGCAGCCGCCGCCTCGCCGGTAATCCTTCCATCGCGCATGTGCAGCACCCGGCCGGCGGCGCTGGCCACCTCCGCGTCGTGGGTGACCATCAGGATCGTCTGGCCGCCGGCGTGCAGCCGGCTCAGCAGCTCGATCACCTCGTGGCCGCCGTCGGAGTCCAGCGCCCCGGTCGGCTCGTCCGCGAGCAGCAGCGTGGGCTCGTTGGCCAGCGCCCGGGCGATGGCCAGCCGCTGCCGCTGCCC
>JAIRTY010000239.1 GCA_031254715.1 Nocardiopsaceae bacterium
GACCAGGCCTCGCCCGACCAGGCCTCGCCCGACCAGGCCTCCGCCGACCAGGAGAACGGGGCGGACGCGGGCGGCAAGCGCTGGGCAGGACGAAGGAACCGCCGGCCCGCTGGCCGCAAGCAACGGGCCCGCCGTCGCTAGCGGTAATGACCGGGATACAGGAAGCGCCCGCCCACGCCTGTCCTTACACTCCCGCGGGGATGTCCCCGGCACCCTCCGGCCCGTGGGTGGCCTCGTTCTGCTGCCCGCTGAGAGGCTGCCGTGAACGGTCCGGTGAGTTCCTGTGAACGCGGAGGGGCTCGGAAAGTAGCTGGGTGTGGGGAACGTGAAGGGTGCCGGCGGATTCGGTCTGGATTTCGATGGTTGCGGGGTGAAGGGTAGTGATCCGGCCGGTGACGCGGCTGGTCGCGATGTTGTCACCGGGCCGCACTATCCGGCGTAGGTACCGGCCTGCCGCGATCTCTCGTGCCAGGTCGCGTCCGCCGAGACCGGCGAGGAGCGCAAGAGCGAGGGCTGTGCCCGCTAGCAGCGCGGCCGCGGCGATGGTGAGGATGGTGGTGTCCACACCAAGCTGGCTCAATGCGAGCAGCAGAACGATGGTCATGATGACGATCCGCAGGCTCAGGGCCGCCTCCCGCCGGGTACGTCCGGTGGCACGGGCCAGGCCTCCGCTGAGGACCACGTTGGTGGCGGCAGCCGCCGCGTAGCCGATGATGAGCAGCACTCCGGCCAGCAGTATCCGGGGCATGTAGGCGAGGACCCGGCCGGGCAGGGGCCGGAGCGTGTCCGGAGCCAGCAGCGCGACACCTATGGCGATACCGATGGCCAGCGCGACCCAGAACACGAAGGCGGCGGCGGGAGCGGCCATGGTGCGCAGCTGCTGCTCGCGCTTTGCCCGGAGCAGGACCCGCCTGGTCAGAGCGCCCCCGAGGCTACCGACGGCGATGCCGCCGATCACGGCGATAGCCGCGTATACCGCGTGTTCATTCATCGTCCTCGTCCCTTTCTCGGGCCTCCAGCAGGAGGCGGGTCGTCTCGGGACCGACATCCACCAGATCGGTCACCAGTGCGATCGTCTCGTGGTCTAGCAGCCGCTGGCTCAGGCGTTCCTGCAGGCGCTGTTCAAAGGTTCCGGGCGGTTCCAGGGAGGCAGCGAGTTGCTCCCGAAGGCGCGGTGCGAGCTCGGTGATTGTCTCCAGGCGCCGTTCGCAGAGCAGGCAGTGGATCGCGTGGCTCGCCGCCCGCTTGCCCTTGCCCGCCTCGGCCCATCGAGCGAGTTGCGCGTCCGAGGGATGACCCCGGCTCATGATCGGACCTCCCCCGCTATTTCCCGCAGCGTGGCCCGCGCCCGGAACAGGCGGGTCTTCACGGTGGGCAGTGCGACGCCAAGGATCTGGCCGATCTCGGCGTAGCTGAGGCCCTCCATCTCCCGTAGCACCACGATCGACCGGCTCAGCGGATCAAGCAGCGACAACGCCTCTTCCACTGCCATGCGGTTCGCCACGGTGGACTCAACCACCTCGGCGTGCCCGCCCGGGAGGGTAGAAGGATCCCGGGCTTCCTCGCGCAGGCTCCGCAGCGTGGAAACCGCGACGTTGTGTGCGATGCGGAGCAGCCAGTGCCGTAGCGGTGCGACGCCGCGATAGGTGTCGCGGTGCCGCCACGCCATGATGAAGGTCTCCTGGGCCACATCCTCAGCGAGCGCCGGATCGCGGACGATCGACACCGCCAGGCGGTAGATGGCCGGACCGTGCTGATCCACCATCTCGCGGACGCCCTCGTCCGCCCCGATGGTCGTCTGCCGCGCGCCAGGGTCCTCCGCCATATCAGCTAGCAGGTGCCGTCCTCCCGTGCGGGGCCGCCGGCCTTGGAGCAGGCGTAGGTAGAGGACGCAGCCGGCAGGCGAAAAGTCGCGGCTTTCTCGCGCGACTTTTCGCCGGCTTGCCCGCGTCCTACGGGTCAGCAACCTTGCATGGCCAGAAAGGGGCGTGACAGGTGAACATCATCCAGCCGTTCCAGGAAGCGTTCGGCACCATGCTGAAGTACGTACCGAGGCTGTTCGGCGCGATCATCGTCCTCTTCGCCGGCTATCTCGTCGCGAAGATCATCGCTGCGGTGGTGGCGCGGGCGCTCTCGAAAGCCGGGTTCGACCGCGTCATGGAGCGCGCCGGAGTGGCGTCGTTCCTCCAGCGGGCCGGCACCGACCTCACACCATCGCGAACCCTCGGGAAGGTGGTGTTCTGGTTCGTCTTCATCATCACCTTCACCATGTTCGCGTCCGCGTTGGGCGTGCCGCAGGTTTCCGGTTTCCTCAACCAGATGATCGGATACATCCCGCGGATCTTCGCAGCCATCGCCATCCTGTTCCTCGCCGCAGTGCTCGCCGGCTTCGTCGCGGCCCTGATCCGCGGCGCCACCAGCAATGAAATCCTCGCCAAGGCCGGGCGCTACGCCATAATCGTCTATGCCGTGTTCGCGGCGCTGACCGTGCTCGGCATCGCCGTCCAGCTCACCGCGAACACCCTGCTCGTCGCGCTCGGCGGCCTCGCCCTCGCGTTCGGGATCGCGTTCGGCTGGGGCGGCCGGGACGCCGCACGCGACGTGATCCAGCGCGCATACGTCTCCGCCGGCAACAATCACACGACCGACGACTCCGTCCCGGCGCTGCGAGACGATGACGCGTCACCTGCCGGCACCCGCTAGTGCCCTAGCGACCTTCTGCGCGGGTTGAACCAGCGAGCATTCGGGTCACTCGCGCCAGCGAGTCGCGCTAGCGGGCGTACTCGGTGGCGCGGGACTCGCGCACAATGGTGACCCGGATCTGGCCGGGGTAGGTCAGTTCCTCCTCGACCTGCTTGGCCAGGTCACGGGCGATGACCTGCGCCTGGATGTCGTCCACCTGGTCGGGCTTGACCATCACCCGGATCTCCCGACCGGCCTGCATGGCGAACACCTTGTCCACGCCCTCCCGGGCACTGGCGAGCTGTTCAAGCCGTTCCAGCCGCTTGACGTAGGCCTCAAGGGACTCCCGCCGCGCCCCCGGACGCCCGCCGCTGATCGCATCCGCCGCCTGGGTGAGAACGGCTTCCACCGTCTTCACCTCGACCTCGTTGTGATGCGCCTCGATGGCATGCACCACGTCTGCGGCCTCGCCGTACTTGCGGGCGATCTCGGCGCCGATCAGCGCGTGGCTGCCCTCCACCTCATGCGTGAGGGCCTTGCCGATGTCGTGCAGCACGGTGCAGCGCTTGAGCAGCGCGGCGTCCATGCCCAGCTCACTGGCCATGATCGAGGCGATGTGCGCGGACTCGATCAGGTGCCCGAGCACGTTCTGGCCGTAGGAGGTGCGGTAGCGCAGCTGGCCGAGCAGGGTGACGAGCTCCGGGTGCATGTCGGTGATGCCGAGCTCGACCATGGCGTCCTCGCCGGACCGGACGCACAGCTGCGCGACCTCATCCCGGCTGCGCTCGTAGGCCTCCTCGATCCGCTGCGGGTGGATGCGGCCGTCCAGCACCAGCCGTTCCAGGGTGAGCCGGGCAACCTCCCGTCGCACCGGGTCGAAGCAGGAGAGCAGGACGGCTTCCGGGGTGTCATCGATGATGAGGTTCACGCCGGTGACGGACTCAAACGAGCGGATGTTCCGGCCCTCGCGCCCGATGATCCTGCCCTTCATCTCGTCGCCCGGCAGGTGCAGCACGGAAACGACGGACTCGCTGGTCTGCTCGCTGGCGACCCGCTGGATGGCCAGCGTCACGATCCGGCGGGCACGGGTCTCCCCGTCCCGGCGAGCCTCGTTCTCCGTGTCCCGGACCAGCAGCGCCGCTTCCCGCTTGGCCTGGTTCTCGATCCCCGCCACCAGCTCGGCCTTGGCCTGGCTAGCGGTGAGCCCGGCGGTGCGCTCCAGGATCTCCCGCCGCTGCTCCTCCATCCGCTCCATCTCGGTGCGCTCGCTGGCCAGCTCGGCCTTGGTCTGCTCCAGATCCGCCGAGCGTTGCTCCAGCTTGTGCAGCTCGCTGTCGAGCCGGCCTTCCCGGTCGGCGAGCCTGGACTCCCGGCGTTCCAGGTCGGACCGCAGCTGGCCGAGCTCGTCCTTGGCGAGCCGGATGCCCTCCTCGGCCTCGCGGTGTGCCTGGCCGATCTTCTGGGCCGACTCCTCTGCCTGCCGCAGCAGGGCGGCGGCGTCTGCTTCCGCGCTGGACCGGATCTGGTCCGCGTCGCGGTGTGCCTCGTCTACCTGCGCCCGGGCCTGCGCGAGCGCCTCAGGCTGGTCTTCCGCCCCGGCTTGCGGGCTCGCTACCGGGGCAGCCGCCCGGGGCGGCCGGCGCAGGGCTATTACCATCACCGTCACGGCGGCGAGCAGGGCAAGCACCCCGATCACCACGAACACGAGTGAGATTGTGCTGCTCATAGCGCACCTCAATCCGCTCGCTGGGCCTGGGCCGTGGTAGGGCACCAGGGCTGTCCCTGCCGCGAGGGTCGTGCGCCGTCCGCAGCCAGCGGCGTCCGCCGCAGCTGCCACCCCGCCGTCGCCAGCGGCCTGCCAGGCAGTCATGCCCGGCAGGCCATCGCTCCGCCGCCGATGGCGTGGTCCTCATACCGCCAGCCATGCCGGGACTGGCGGTCCCGCTCTGCAGGTCCTGCCTGCAGACCTATCCGGCTCCCGGCCGGGCCGCTGGCCTGGCGGGCTCCTGTGACCGGTTCTGCTGTTCCCGGCGTCTCGCCGGCCTGCCGGCCGGGGGTCGCGGGAGCCGACCGGAACCGGATCCATTTGCTCCGTGACAGCCGGACGGCCGGCTGTCATTCATCCTGTTAGTGCCATCCGCCCACTGCGGGCGACGAACACCTCGCTGCCGTGAGGTTAAGCGCATATAACAATCTGGGCAAGGCTGTCCCGGTGTGAGGTTTCAGTCACCCTATGTGCCGTAACAGCACGTGATTTACTGCTGCGTACCATTGCGGCCCAGGTCAACCGGCAGAAGCGTCGTCAATGCCGTCCAGGCCGGCCGCCGTAATCTCATCCAGATCGTGCCCGGTATCGCCGGGGCCGGGTTCTTCTTGTGCCAGTGCCTCGCGCACCACCTGATAGGCGAGCCCCGCCGGATAGCCCTTGCGGGCCAGCATGCCGACGAGGTGCCGGACCCGGGCAGGCAACGGCCGCCCGCGGGTCGCCGGCAGCCGCCGCGCGACCAGTCGCCGAGCGGTCGCGGCCTCATCCTGCGGGCCGACGGCGCTCGTGGCCGCGCGCACCTCCTCGGGGGCGACCCCGCGCTGCTTCAACTCGGCAGCGAGCGCCCTTCGCGCGAGCCCCCTGCCATGGTGCCGGGACTCGACCCAGGCCCGCGCGAAGGCCGCATCGTCGATCAGCCCGACCTCGGCGAACCGGCTGAGAACGGCGTCCGCCGCCCCGGCCGGTACCCGCCGCCGCTGCAGCCCTTGCGCGAGCTGGGCACGGGTCCGCGGGCCCGCTGCCAGCATCCGCAGGCAGATCGCCCGGGCGGCCTCGACCGGGTCGCCGCCACCGTGCGCACCGCCGTCAGCGCTGTCATCCGCCGGGCCCTCGTCACGGCCCGGCATCCCGCGGCCCAGCAGGCCGCGACCCGGCAGACCACCGTCGGCGGCCGAGTCGATCCAAGCCGCCGGGCTGCCGGGACCGGGGCCGCCACGGCCGTCCCGGCTGCCAGGAACGGCCGGGCCGTCGCTTCCCGCCGGATCGCGCTGGGTGCGCCGGCTGACGCTCACGGTCGGCTAGCGGCCGCGGGCGGCGCCGTTCGGGACGGCGGCATCGGGACCGGCGTCAGGCAGTGACCTGACGTTCGACGCCGGCTTGCCATTCGGCGCCGGTCCCGATGCCCCGCCAGCCGCCTGGCGGGGGGCAGCATCCGCTTTCGCGTCCGCTTTCGCATTCGCTTTCGCGTCTGCGTCCAGGCGCGGCCCGACCCCGAGCTTCTCCTTGATCTTCTTCTCGATCTCGTTGGCCAGATCCGGGTTGTCCCGCAGGAACGCGCGGGCGTTCTCCTTGCCCTGGCCGAGCTGGTCGCCTTCGTGGGTGTACCAGGCACCGGACTTGCGCACGATTCCCTGCTCGACGCCGAGGTCGATCAACCCGCCCTCCCGGCTGATCCCGATACCGAACAAGATATCGAACTCGGCGGTCTTGAAGGGGCTCGCTACCTTGTTCTTGACAACCTTCACCCGGGTGCGGCTGCCGACTGGCTCGGTGCCGTCCTTGAGCGTCTCGATCCGGCGCACGTCCAGGCGGACCGACGAGTAGAACTTCAGCGCCCGCCCGCCGCTGGTGGTCTCGGGACTGTTGTGGACCATGACGCCGTCAACGAAGTAACTGTGCGATCCCTCGACCTCGATGTCGAAGCGGTTCATCGACCGGGTCTGCGGCTTGACGTGGATGTCCAGGACCCGGGCCGGAACGGGACGGGTCCTGGCGAGAGCGAACTCCGGCCGGACGGTGAACCTGCCCCGGAACCGCGGCAGCAGCTTGTAGTCCATGGAGGGGTGGACATAGGGCGCGACGAGTTCCTGGAACTTCTCCGACGCCGCCGTGGTGAACAGGAGATGGGTCTTCTTCCTCGCTCCCCGGGAGGTGAGCCTGACGTCCAGCCCGTGGGTATCACGCAGATAGCTGGCGAGCCGGTCCCGTGAGCCGGGGCTCATGGCCTCGACGCAGATCTCGATCCGGCCGGTGCCGCCCTTGGTGCGCTCCTGGACGCCCTTCGAGCGGACGGTGAAGCAGCCGTCGTCCATATACCAGACGGCCAGCGCCAGCGGCGTGAGGCGCTTGAGATAGTCCCAGGTGAGGTGCTTCTTGCCGTCGCCGAAGTAGACGACCTCGCGCAGCTCGCCCAGTTCGGGCAGCGGGGTGAAGTCGGCGAACACGGCGCCCTTGGCGTTCGATGTCTTCGCGTGCCCGATGTTCGCCAGCAGCGACACCTTCCAGTCCAGATAAGCTGCCTGCTTCGCGCCGTGCCCCAGCCGGAGCCGGGTGCCGGACGTGCCCCTGCGAGCCGGGGAGAGATTCCCGTCACCCATGAGCGACCCGAGGATCACCTGGACCTGCTGCTCACCCAGGCGGTGCTGCTCCGCGACGACGACCCGGTCGCCGGGAAGCAGTTCGCCCGCGGGGCGCCAGCCGCCGGGCGTGCGGATGAGGTGGTTCTCGGTGGCGGCGAATCGCGCCCCTCCGCTCTTCCCCGACTTGGCGACGGTGAACTGGAGGAACCGCTCCGCCTTGCCGTTGTCGAACCAGTTCACGATCCGGCGGGGGACGACGCGGTCGGTTTCCGGGTCGTAGGAGAGGACCTCGACGTCCATCCGCTGGTCGACGATCTTGCCGATCTTCTCCTGGGTGCCGTCGGCCAGCGTGACCCGGGTCGAGTACGACATACAGCCGAACATCACACCGACCTTCTCCCGCAGCTGGTTGATGAAGACGGCGGTGGTCCTGGTCTGGTTCAGCGCGCCGGCCAGCTTGCGCAGGGCCTGGGACATGAGCCGGGCCTGCAGGCCGACGTGGCTGTCCCCCATCTCGCCCTCGATCTCGGCCCGCGGCACCAGGGCGGCGACCGAGTCGATGACGATGACGTCGATCGCACCGGAGCGGATCAGCATGTCCGCGATCTCCAGCGCCTGCTCCCCGGTGTCGGGCTGGGACACCAGCAGCGCATCGGTGTCGACCCCCAGCTTCTTCGCGTACTCGGGGTCAAGCGCGTGCTCGGCGTCGATGAACGCGGCGATCCCGCCCGCCTTCTGCGCGCTGGCAACCGCATGCA
>JAIRTY010000491.1 GCA_031254715.1 Nocardiopsaceae bacterium
CATCCTGCCTGGTACCAGTAGCGACCGCCAGGCTGGTACAGCTCGGCCAGCCGCAGTTCGGTGCGGCGCCGCAGCCAGTAGTCGGCGATCAGGACCCCGGCGACGGCACCCAGCAGCCCGCCGTAGAAGCCGAGCCAGGTGTAGATGTACACGCCGGGGCTGGTCAGCAGCCGCCATGGCTGGATGGCGATGCCGATGATGCCGGTGATGATGCTGCCGGTACGGAAGCTGAACAAGCGCGGTGCCAGGTTGGAGAAGTCGTAGGAGGGACTCACCGTGTTCGCCGCCACGTTCACCGCCAGCGTGGCCACGACCACGGTAAACAGCGCGAAGCCGATGACCACCGGGCTGTGGAACTTGCCGGAGAGCTGGATCGGGTCCCAGATCGGGCTGCCGTAGATCTTCTGCGAGGCGGCGGTGATGAACACCGCCAGCAGCGAGAAGAAGGTCATGGTGGTGGGCAGGCCGAGTGCCTGGCCCAGGGCCTGGCCGCGCTGGCTGCGGCTGAACCGGGTGAAGTCCGGCATGTTGAGCGACAGCGTGGACCAGAACGCGATCATGCCCATCAGCGACGGGAAGAACACCGGCCAGAAGCCGCTCCCCCAGCCCAGCTTGGAGGGCTGGGACAGGATGCTGCCGAAGCCGTGCGCCTTCATGGCCAGGTAGACGAGCAGCACCACGGCCACGATCAGCACGAACGGCGCGGCCCAGTTCTCGAACCGGCGCAGCGTGTTCATCCCGCGCAGGATGATGGCCATCTCCAGCACCCAGAAGATCGCGAACGACAGCCATTGGGTCCACGGGTAGCCGCCGAAGTGGGCGGCGCCTGCCCAGCTGTGCCCGACGATGGCGCCGATCAGGGTGAAGACGGCCTCGCCGCCGATCCAGGTCTGGATGCCGAACCAGCCGCAGGCGATCAGCGCCCGCAGCACCGCGGCCAGGTTCGCGCCCCGGAGCCCGAACGACGCCCGCGCGAACACCGGGTACGGGATGCCGTACTTGGTGCCGGCGTGGCTGTTCAGCAGCATCGGGATCAGCACGATCAGGTTGGCCAGCGCGATGGTCAGGACCGCCTGCACCCAGTTCATGCCGAGCGCGATCAGGCCGGAGGCCAGCAGGTAGCTGGGGATGTTGTGGGACATCCCGATCCACAGCGCCGCATAGTTGTAGGTGGTCCAGGTGCGGCGCTCGGCCGGCAGCGGCGCCAGGTCCCCGTTGCTGTACCTGCTGTTGCCGAGCGCGGCCGGATCGGCGAGGGTCACCCGGCCGTCGGGAAGGCGGATCTCGGTGGCGGGCGCTGTGGTTGTCATGCGGGCTCCCCCTGGTCACGCGGCGGGCTGGGGCAGGGTGCCGTCACACGGCTTTCCCACCAAGATCCGACTTTTCCCCGGTCCCGGCAAGACTGTCCGCGGTGCCGGATGGTCGCGGCAGGTCAGTGCACGAGCGCGGCGATCCGGGCGGTGGCATCGGCCAGGCTGGCGACCGCGGGCAAGGCTGCCACGACGCCATTCCAGAGCGACTTCAGGAGGCTCTTCCTCGGCGCCGGCCTGCGCAGTTCCTCATTGAAGGCGTTGAAGTTCTCCGCCGCCTCGGCGCTGCCCGACTCCTCGATAAACCGGGCAATCTGCTCAATCGCCGCGGCAGTCTCCTGGCCGCCGGTCCGGCCGGCCGCGTTCATCGCATGGGAAAGGGTAGACCTGTTAATGATGACCGCACCCGCGCCGATGTTCTTGAACACGTCGCCGCTCACAGCCGGCACCTCCCGTGGCTATCCCGAACCTGGCCCGTCACATGTACCTTAAAATGGTTTCGGCGCCGATACGGCTAGCCGCTTTTCGGGGCTGCTCGGTCAAGGCGGCGCAGGGCAGAAGGTCCGGGCTTCGAGGCCCGGCGCCCCATACCCGGCGGGGCGTGGTGTAACTGGCTCAGCACGTCTGCCTCAGGGGGTCCTCGCTCCTCGGTCAATGGTCCGGCGGGGACCGCCCGTGCGCTGGGAGGTTCAGATCCGGTGGATTGCCTGATCCAGATCCCGGTGGCGGACTTCCGCGGGCTTGCGTCCTCGGACCTGGGCCGCCGGCGCAGGCCCGCCTGGCCGCACGGCCTGGTAGGCGTGGCGCCGGGTTCGGGCGAGTTCCTGGCAGGCTTCGGGGAGTTGCGCGACACGCTCCCAGCCGAGACGGGGAACTGGGCGGGCAGGGCACAGCACGTGCCCGCGGGGCGGGCGCTGGTGCTGGAGAACGATTTCGGCCGCTATTTCCGGCGCGGCATGGCGGCTGCCGGGCTGTTAAGCCCCGAGAGCAGCCGCGAGCTTTACGCGCGCGTGCGCAGCCGGGCCTACTTCGGGTCGGCTCTCTCGCCCCGTTCATTCCTGCAGCTCAAGATCGAGATCACGGCCGGCCGCACCCGGCTGGACGACGCCACCCTCGGCGCGCTGATCGACCTCGTGGCACGGCTGCCGGTCAGGATCGGCCGCTCGCCTGCCCGGCGCGCGCTGGCGGAGTGCGGCCCGCCGCTCGCGAGGTATCTCCAGCAGGTCACGACCAGGTCCGGATTCACCGGGAAATGCCCGCGCTGGCTGGTCACTCCGGGCCGGGCGCTGTGCATCGTGACGCTGCCTCACGCGCCCGAACTGACGGCACGGCAGTGCCAGCGGGTGCCGCTGGCAGGCGGCGCTGACGGTCATGTCCACTACGGGCGCCGGGCCGGAATGGACGCCTGGATTGTCGGGGGCCAGCCCGCGGCCTGGGGCAGGCGCTTTGAGCTGCATCTCTCCCGGCTTCACTCGGAGCGCGTGGTGTTCGAGAACCTGGCGCGAGAAATCGCCTTGCAGCCGCGCGCAGCCGGCCCTGATCCACTCCTGGACCGGGAAAAGGTCCAGCACGCCCTCCTGCAGTGCGCGAATTACCTGTCCCGGCGGGTCGCGTTCGGCAACGGGCAGCGGGAACTGGTCGCCGCACTGGAGAGCGACCTCATCATGCACGCGGCCGAGTGGGACGCGCTCGGCGACGCCATCGGCCAGATGCGGCCGACGGTCCGCCGCAGCGTGGAATCCGCGTTCCAGATCATCAATGGCGACGTGGTGCTCGGCAGCAAGGGCGACACGTTCGAAAACGTCACCTCGTCGGCCATCATCAACCGGTCAGCAGTGCAGCATGCCCTCAACAACCTCGGCAGCGATGAGGACGCGGATCTCCGCGGCGCGCTGGCTGAGCTTGCCAGGGCCGTGGAACCGCGCAACGACTGGGACGCTTCCGGCCTGACGGAGTCGCTCATCGAGGAATGCGCCGGCGCGCGCCGCCAGGAAGTCATCCGGGCACTGTCAGAGCGGCTCGCGAAGGCGGCACCGGTAGCGGCCGAGATCGAACGGGCGGGCTCCGCCGTGCGGGCACTCCCGGCCGGCTCAGGCCGGTCCGGCAGCTAGCCGTACCGAAGGTCAGTGCAGGTGTGACTGCCAGTCGGCGGGGACACGGCCGGCCGGGCCGGGGACGGGCTGCTCGGGGGGATGGTGCTGCGGCGGGGCCAGCGCGGGGCCCTCCTCGTAGAACTGGCTGGCCGGGTAGGACCAGAACCAGGCCTCGCCGGGCTCGAAGCTGCGGATGACCGGGTGCCCGGTCTGGGCGGCGTGCCTGCTCGCATGCTGGGACGGCGAGCTGTCGCAGCAGCCGATGTGCCCGCACTGGGCGCACCGGCGCAGGTGGAACCACCAGCCGTCGGCGGACTCGCACTCCGTGCAGCCGGCGCCACTGGGCGCGGCTCCGGCGTCGACGCCCTGGATTTCGGTCATGCCCCCTCCTGGTTGTCAGGTTCCGGTGGCCGGAGCGGCAGCCGCACCTGGAACCGGGTGTTCCCTGGCTCCGACTCCGCCGTCAGCGCGCCGTGATGCTTGTTCACCACGATCCGCCAGGAGATGTCCAGCCCCAGCCCGGTGCCCTCGCCCACCGGCTTGGTGGTGAAGAACGGCTCGAAGATCCGGCCCATCACCTCCGGCGGGATGCCAGGGCCGGTGTCGCCGAACTCGATCAGCACCAGGTCGCCGTCGCGGGCGGTGCGGATGGTGAGCGTGCCGGTGCCGGTCATGGCGGACACGGCGTTGTCGATCAGGTTCGTCCACACCTGGTTGAGCTCGCCCGGGTAGGCCGGGATCTGCGGCAGCCCCCGGTCATAGTCCTTCACCACGGTGATGCCGGCGCCGAGCTTGCCGCTCAGCATGAGCAGCGTGCTGTCCAGCAGTTCGTGCACGTTAACCGGCTGGTAGGGGGCCCGGTCCAGCTGCGAGTACTGTTTCGCCGCGCCGACCAGGGTCGAGATCCGGGTGGTGGAGTCCTCGATCTCGTTCATGAGCAATTCGGTGTCGACCGTGTAGTTCAGCCACCGCAGCGCCCCGTCCAGGACCGACGGCTCGACGGCCGCCGCCACCTGGTCCAGCCACGCCGAGTCCAGCCCGGCCTGCACGAACACCGGCGCGAGGTCCCAGCCGCTGGCGATGTCGTGGCTGTCCATCCAGTCCGCGACCGCATCCTCCGCGTCCGATGCCTCGATCGGGTCCAGCGCCTGCGCCTTGGGGACCCGTTCGGCCGCTTCCTCCTGCAGCCGGATCAGGGTCTCCAGGGTCTCCCGCTGCCACTGGCCGTGCGCGATCCCGCCCAGCTTGTGGCGCATGCCAGCGACCCGCTCCCGCAGCGACGCGGTGGCGCGGACGGCGGCCGCCGCGGGGTTGTTCAGCTCGTGGGTGAGCCCGGCCGACAGCGACCCCAGCGCAAGCAGCCGCTCCCGCTGGCCGGTCGCCCGCCGCGCGCTCTGGTTGCCGAAGAACAGTCCTTCCAGCAGGTGCATGGCCATCGGGAACCAGTCCCGCATGAGCTGCGCGAACTTCTCCGCGTTGAGCACGAAGAACCGCGACGGCTCGGTCACCTTCAGCGACCCGGTGTACATCTGAGCTCTCCGGTCGCCCACGTAAGCCTGGAACGCACCGGCGTACACGCCCCGGTCGGAGGTCCGGTTGACCTCCACTTCGTCGGTCCCGACCCGCCGCAACAGCACGACGGTGCCTTCCATCAGGACGTAGAAGCACTCGGCGGGCTCGCCCTCGCGGAAGACGTAGCCCGGCTGTACCTCGACCACCTCGCCTTCCCGGCACAGCCAGGCCAGTTGCTCGTCGGACAGCTTCTCGAACAGGAACAGGGTGCGCAGCTCCTCGGGGCTGCACCGGACCGGCTGATCGTGAGTGGTCACAGCTTCTCCAAATACCGGTGCACGAGCATGACGGCCATGGCTCCCTCGCCGACCGCCGAGGCCACGCGCTTCGCTGACTCGGCGCGCACGTCGCCGGCCACGAACACGCCGGGGACGCTCGTCTCCAGGTGGTAGGGGGCGCGGTCGAGCGGCCAGCCGCGGGGCCGCTCGCCCCCCATCGTCAGATCCGGGCCGGCCACGACGAAGCCGCGGTCGTCCCTCATCACCACCCCGTCCAGCCAGTCCGTCCGGGGCAGGGCGCCGATGAACACGAACAGCCAGCCGGCCTGGACGGTCTCGGTCTGGCCGGCCGCGGTGTCGAGCAGCGTGAGCTGTTCCAGGTGACCGTCGCCGTCGGCCGCGGTCACCTCGGTGCAGGGACGGATCGAGATCTGCGGGTTCCCGGCGATCTGCTCGACCAGATAATGCGACATGGACTGGCGCACGTCCGGCCCGCGTACCAGCAGCGTTACCGACTTCGCGGCCCGGGCCAGGTAAATCGCGGCCTGCCCGGCCGAGTTGGCCCCGCCGACGATGTAGACGTCCTGGTCGGCGCAGCTTGCGGTCTCGGTCATGGCCGACCCGTAGAAGACGCCGCGGCCGGTCAGCTCGGGCAGCCCGGGACAGGCAAGCTGCCGGTAGGAGACCCCGGTCGCCAGGATGACCGTGTGGGCGTCGATGGTGGCGCCGTCGGAGAACCGCACGGTCCGGGCCGAGCCGTTCGCCTCCAGGCCGGTTACCTCCCGGGTGGTGAGCACCTCGGCGCCGAACCTGGTCGCCTGCCGCTGCGCCCGGGTGGTCAGCTGCATCCCTGACACCCCGTCGGGGAAGCCCAGGTAGTTCTCGATCCGGGAGCTCTGCCCGGCCTGGCCGCCGGTGGCGGTGCGTTCGACGAGCACGGTCCGCAGTCCCTCGGAGGCGCCGTACACGGCGGCGCCCAGCCCGGCCGGGCCGCCGCCGATCACCACCAGGTCGTAGAAGCTGGCCGAG
>JAIRTY010000493.1 GCA_031254715.1 Nocardiopsaceae bacterium
ACTGGTCTCAGCTGTACATGACCACCCGGCTGGGCGCCTCTGTCACCCAGGCCTCGCTTGCCCTCACCGCGTTCTGGGGGATGGTCACCGTCGGCCGGGTGCTGTTCGCGTCCGTCGGCCGCTGGCTATCTGACCGCGTCACCTATTGCATCCTGCCGTTCATCCTGGTGGCCTCGTTTCTCCTGACCGGCGTCCTGCCGCGGAACGCCGCCGTGGCCGGGATCGGGGTGTTCGGGCTGGCGGGGTTCGGGTGCTCAGCGCTAGGGCCGCTCACGATCAGCTTCGGCGAAGAAGACCTGACCAGGCTCTCAGCGGCGATGGCTGGCGGGGTCATCGCTTTCATGCAGGTCGGGTACGGCCTGGCGGCCTTCGGGGTCGGCCCGCTGCAGAAAGCGGGCCTCAGCCTGTCGGCGATCTTCGGCCTGATCGCGATCGCTGCCGCGGCCCTGTCCCTGCTGTCGTTCGTGGTCACCCGGGGCAGGCCGGCCCGGTCAACGCGCAAACCAGCCCACGCTGATCGGCCGCAGCTCTTAGGCCGGATGGTCACGAGACCTGGATGACGGTCTTTCCGGGGCTGCGCTGCTTGTTCAGGAATGCGTTCCGGGTCTCGGCCAGCGTGCATATCGCTCCTACCGATGGGGTCAGCCGCCCCTGCCGCACCAGGCGGGCGAGTTCGACCAGCTGGCCGCGGTTCGGTTCGACGACGAAATAGATCGCGCGGCCGTCGGCCGGGCGGATCTTCGGCGCCCCAGCGACACAGACCAGCGTTCCGCCCGGGCCTACCACCGCCGCCGAGCGGTCGAGGATCTCGCCGCCGATCATGTCCACCACCACGTCCACCTGTCCGGTCACGTCCTCGAAGCGTTCGGTCTCGAGGTCGATGAACACCCCGGCGCCGGCCTCCAGCGCCCTGGCGCGGTCCCGCTCCCGGCCCGTGCCGGTGATGCGGGCGCCGGCGTCCCTCGCCAGCTGGACCGTCACGGCGCCTACTGCTCCGCCGGCTCCGTGGACCAGCACGGCCTGCCCCGGCTGCAGGCGGGCGTGATCAAACAGCGCCTGCCAGGCCGTCAGCCCGGCCAGCGACAGCGCAGCTGCGGGCACGTGGCCGACCGAGGCGGGCAGCGGTGCCAGGTTGCGCGCCTCGACCGCGACGAACTCGGCCAGGGCGCCGTCGCGGGCCCAGTCGGTGAGGCCGAATACCCGCTGACCCACCGTCAACCCGGTGGCCCCCGGGCCGAGCTCGGCCACCTCGCCGGAGACCTCGTGACCGGGAATTGCCGGGGTCCGGTCCCGTCCGGCCCGGTCGGTCCAGGTGCCCGGCCAGTGCAGTTCGGTGGGCGTGAACCCGGCAGCATGCACTCGTACCATCACGTCGTTTTCGGCCAGGTGCGGGTAGGGAGCTTCCTCGACGATCAGCGCTTCCGGCCCCGCGCGCTGGCGCATGCGCACCGCCTTCATCAGCCTGCCCCCTGCTCGCGTCGCTTTGAGTCTGTCCGGCCAACGGCACATCGTGGGTTTCACACGAGCCGGGCCTTACCCCCATTCAACGGGGGTCTACCCAGCCGCCAGGTGCGCTGATCGAGTCCCGGGGGTACCTTCGGGATCACATGTTCCCACGCTTGGGGGTACCGGCGATGTCGGAAGAAGGCGTGAAGACAATACTACAGCGGGCCATCGCTGATGACGCTTTCCGGAGTGAACTGAGCAGCAATTTCGATGCTGCGATAGCCGGATCAGGCGCAGACCTCACTCCTCAGGAGCAGGAGGCGCTACACCAGGTCAACTGGACCGGGCCACTTCCATCGAGCATGACCGCCGCCGGCACGTGGGTTCACATATACAGCCACGAGTAAGCTAGGCAGCAGATGTGAACATCGGAATTCTGCTCTGGAATACATGTAATGCCAAGTGCGCGCATTGCGCCGTCAGCTCTGGGCCGCGCGAACAGCGCGTGATGACCGATGAACAGCTTAGGCTGCTGATTGACGCCGCTTTTGCGGGGGATCCTCATCCACGCGTAGGCCTGTCCGGCGGGGAAGCATTCCTATTCTTTGACCGCCTATGTGCACTTGTGTCGTATATCACGGGCAAGGGCGGCCTGGTCTCGGTAAATACTAACGGCTTCTGGGGGCTATCACTTGCCCGGGCAAAGGTAAAAGTTCAACGTCTTAAAGATGTTGGGTTGAAGCAGCTGGTCGTTTCCATGGATCAGTTCCATGAGGAATACATTCCGATACAACGACCCCTGAATGTCGTACGGGCGTGCACGGAACTACACCTTGAAGTGCTTGTCCAGTTCGTTGCCACTCACAAGACCAAGCGGCTCGCGGACCTTCTAAAGGAGCATAGGGACGATCTTGCCGGAGTGAATTGCCGGGAAATCGCTTGCCATCCGGTAGGAAGAGCGGAGGACCGGATAGATCCTGTGGACCTGATCACACAACCCGGCATCCCGGCAGGACGGTGTCCCGCTTCGGTCTTGTCCTTCAGCGCCGACGGCCGTGCAATCCCATGTTGCAATGCTGCTGGACACTTGAAACCCCTTGAGCTCGGAACAGTAAACGATCGCCTAGACGACATACAAGAGAAGTTTCAAAGTGACCCGGTGCTGACGTTGATGCGATGGAAAGGACCGAAAGCGCTCAGAGATGCGGCATTGGACGTTGGCTTCAAGGATCCAGGCCACGGCTACATCGACCAATGCCACCTATGCTATGAGCTGTTTAAACAGCCAGATGTGGCTGCTAAGCTCCGCGACGAGGCGCCAGGGCTTCTTGAACAAGAAAATTACAAGTACCTCTACGATCAATATACACAGGCGCTCCATAGCTCGCAGACCGCCGCTGCTTCATTTAAGCCACAGCCTGGCCCCGGCTGTTAGGCAGAAGCAGTCCCGGGTGAGGTGCGGCCGGGTGGCCCGCGAGCACTGCGTGTCCGATTATGGCTGGACATTTCCGGTCAGCGCGCCATCCCGGGCCTGAGCCGATCCGGACCCTGATGGATTACTCAGAGAATCCTTAGAGCGGTTTAACCGGTTGCTGACCGGGGTATGGGACGCGGTCAGCATTCTGCGGCCGGTCGGACGGGAAGCTGGTGCGGGGATGCGTGCATCCCAAGTGGCCCAGCAGGATTAGCGCCGACCGCGGCAAAGCCCGGCACTGTCTCAGGACTGTGACCATGAAGCAACGAAACCGCGGAAAACAGGTCTTTGCTGTTAATACCACCCCGGCCGCGGTTGCCGGTTACCGGCAACGTCTGACCGGGGATGAGAGCGTAATCAGCGCGCAAGGATGGGCGGGGTCAGTTCCTGCCGCCCAGGACATCGGCGCGCCAGTGCGAGTGAGCCGTAGTTACCCTGGGACGCCGCTCTCCCCCGGGACCCATCCAGGGCTGCCGTCGTGGGCCGATGCGCGGCATTCCCTCAAGCGGGACTCGCTCAGCCTGCCCGCCCAGGCCGGCCTGCCCGGGCTGCGGCATTCGACCGGGCTGGTCCACCGCTGGCCCCTTGGAGCCGGCGGACCGGGACAAAAGGAGCGCTCATGACGACGAGCCATGCCCATGGCCGTTCGGATGCCCTGGTGTTTTTCGGGGCGACCGGAGACCTGGCGTACAAGCAGATCTTCCCGGCGCTGGCCGCGCTGGCGGCCAGGAACCGGCTGGACGTGCCGCTCATCGGGGTGGCCAAGTCCGGGTGGGACCGGGACCGGCTCATCAAGCGGGCACGGGACAGCCTCGCCAACCACGGAGGTATCAAAGCGCAGGCGGCGGACCGGCTGTTCGGGCTGCTGCGCTACATGGACGGCGACTACAACGACCCGGAGACGTTCAAGGAACTGCGTGCCGAACTAGGCG
>JAIRTY010000332.1 GCA_031254715.1 Nocardiopsaceae bacterium
GTGCGGCCAGGAGATCGCGTCTCGCATTTCTTCGAGCTTACGTTCGATCTCAGCGTGCACGACATCTTTGTGACGCTTCGCGGCGGGGGAACGCTCGTGGTCATCCCCGCCGAGCAGCGAATGCTTCCCGCGCGGTTTATTCGCGAGAAGGCGATCTCTCACTGGTTCTCCGTGCCTTCGGCGGCCGAGTCGCTTCACCGTGTCGGTGCGCTGAGGCCCGGGATCTTCCCGCGGCTCCGGCAGACGCTGTTCTGCGGCGAGCCGCTGCGCTGGCCGGTCTCGGTGGCCATCCCGTCGGCCCGCCGCCCGCGGGCCGCGGCCCGCGCTTTCGTCACCGAGCTGCAGCACCCGGCCGGTCACCGGCCAGGCTGAGCAGGCTGGGCGGGCGTCACCGGCCAGGCCCAGCGCCGCCGCTACGCCACGAACGGGGCGCCAGACTGGCTGGTCATCGGTCGCCCGGCCGCGGCCCAGCCCTGCATGCCGTCGTTGATGTTGCGGGCGTCCCAGCCCGCGCCCGCGAGCGCCTGCGCGGCCAGGTTCGAGCGGTTCCCGGACCGGCAGATCACGTACAGCTCCCGGTCCCTGCCTACCTCCTGGTAGCGGGCGGAGAGCTGGCCGAGCGGGATATGCACCGCACCCTCGATGTGGCCCGCCTGCCACTCCTCATCCTCGCGCACGTCGAGCACGAGCGCGCCGTCCGGCACCTGAGCCGCGGCCACCTGGGGCACCGGGCTTTGCTGTGTCATCGGTCCTCCGCCGCTTGGGCGCGCCGCCGGGCCCCTGCCCGGCCTGGCACGCTGCTGCAATGCATTGCAGGCTACCTACCCGGTTGAATAGGCGCATGCTCATCCGCGACGCGCTGCCCGGGGAACTGCCCGCGATCGGGGACCTGCGGGTCACCGCCTACCAGGCCGACGGGTTCGGCAACGGGGACTACGCCGGCGAGCTGCGGCGGCTCGGCACGGACGGCTCCGGTGAGGTGTTCGCCGCCGTGGACGGCGAGACGCTGGTGGGCACCGTCATGCTCTGGCCCTGGCCGAGCGCTGACGAGATCGCGCACGGGCCGGGCGAGGCGGAGATCAGGGCGCTCGCGGTCGCGCCGCAGGCGCGCGGCCGCGGCATCGGCCGCGAGCTCGTCAGCGCGGTTGTCGGCCGGGCAGCCAGCCGGGGAGTCCGGCACCTGCTGCTGCTCACCCGGCCGCAGATGCGCGCGGCCCAGCACCTGTACACCGCGGCGGGGTTCCGCCGCCTGCCGGAGCGCGACATCTCCCCCGGGGTGGCCCTGATCGCCTACGGCCTGGAGCTGTGACCCGGGCCGGCCGGGTCCGGGCCCTGCCCGCGGTTCTCGCGCGGCCGCCGCGGCGGGACCGGCGTCACCTTACGGAGCTGCTTGTTCATCGAGCGCAGCAGGAAGAACAGCGCGATGCCCATCGCCGCCACGACCAGGAACGCCAGCACGCCGGACACGACATTCCCAGCCGCCGACGACGCCGCCAGCACCGTCATGGGCCCACCCTCTCCCTGGCGCGCGCCCCGGCGCGCAGCTCGCCTTGCTCAGGCACCCCGGTCACCCTTGTCCTGGCACCCCGGCAAACAGGTCACTCTCCGGAAGTTCAGTATCCACCAGCGACCGGGCGAGGTGATAATCCTCGGTCGGCCAGGCCTCCCGCTGCACCTCGAGCGGGACGGCGAACCAGGCGCCGGCCGGGTCGATCTGGGTGGCGTGCGCGAGCAGCGCCTGGTCCCGGATACCGAAGAAGTCCGCGCACGGCACCCGGGTGGTGATCGCGAGCTCGGACCGGGTGGCCGCCCGCTCGTCCCATTCCGCCAGCCGCTGCGCGTACGGCGACTCCAGCCCGCGGCTGACCATCGCCTCGTGCAGGGCGGTGATGCGCGCCCGGTGGAAGGTGGCGAAGTAGTACAGCTTGAGCGGCTGCCAGGGCCTGCCGGTGCCCGGGTAGCGGTCCGGGTCGCCGGCCGCCTCGAACGCCTCCACCGCGACCTCGTGCGTCTTCACGTGATCGGGGTGCGGGTACCCGCCGTCGCTGTCATAGGTCAGGATTACGTGCGGGCGGAACTCGCGCACCGCCGCCACCAGCGGCTCGGCCGCGTCCTCCGGCTTCTGCAGGGCGAAGCAGCCGTCCGGCAGCGGCGGCAGCGGATCGCCCTCGGGCAGCCCGGAGTCGATGAAACCCAGGAACTGCTGCCGGACGCCGAGGATCTCCCGCGCCCGCGCCATCTCCTCCCGGCGGACCCGGGGCAGGTTGGCCCGGACGTCGGGCCGTTCCATCGCCTGGTTGAGGATGTCGCCGCGCTCGCCTCCGGTCATCGTGCAGACCAGGGCCTCCACGCCGGAGCGGACGTACGAGGCCATGGTGGCGGCGCCCTTGCTCGACTCGTCGTCCGGGTGAGCGTGGACCGCCATCAGCCGGAACCGCCGGGAAGGATCCGGGGCCGGGTTTCGTTTACTGGATTCATGGTCGTGACTCAGGGTAGGCAAGCGTGGTCCCCTTGACGCGCTTGGTAACGGTTGCGATGACCGGTGCGCCATGGGGCTGGGTGCCGCAGGGGGCGGCTGCCTGATGCGCGGTCGCTCATCGTGGACGACAACACCGAGGCGGTGAACCGTCATTCCCTGCCCGCGGCGCCGCGCCGGCTATTGACTGACGCGACGCATCAGTCAAGCCTTGTTAGCCTCGAAGGATTACCCCGAGGAGCCCCCGCCGGGCTCTGTCGGGCATGGTGCCCGACCGCATGCTAGGAGTACCCGTGACCGAGACACGCAGCGAGAACGTCACCTGGCTCACCCAGGAGGCGTACGACCGGCTGAAGGCGGAACTGGACCATCTCGCGGGCCCGGGGCGTGTCGAGATTGCGAAGCGAATCGAGGCCGCCAGGGAGGAGGGCGACCTGCGGGAGAACGGCGGCTACCACGCGGCCAAGGAGGAGCAGGGCAAGCGCGAGGCGCGTATAGCCCCGCTCCAGCACATCCTGTCCACCGCGCGGGTGGGCGAACCACCGCGCACCGACGGCGTGGTCGGTCCCGGCATGACGGTCACGGTCCGGTTCAGCGGCGACGACGACGAGGTCACGTTCCTGCTCGCCTCCCGGGAGGAGAGCGGGGCGCCGATCGACGTCTACTCCCCCAACTCGCCGCTCGGCAGCGCGATCGCGGGCAAGAAGGTCGGCGAGACGGCGACCTACACGCTGCCGAACGGCCGCGCCGCCAAGGTCGAGATCCTGGAAGCCGTCCCCTACGGCGGTTTCTGACCAAGGCTGCATGATCTTTACGACTTATACCCCCTATGAGGGGTAAAAGTCACACAGTTAAGCGAGGGGCCGCAACCGCGGCCCCTCGCTTACTCCTGCCAACGGGGCAGGGCACGTCGGCTCAGTGCTGCTGGGCCAGCTCCTGGGCCGGAGCCTCCTGCGCCGGGGCCTGGCCCCGCAGCGGCACTTCCTTGATCAGCAGGGCCAGCACGAACACCACCGCGCACGCGGGCACCACCCACCAGAACACCCCGGTGACCGCGTGCGCGATCGCGTAGAAGACGTCGTGCTGTATCGCGGCCGGCAGGTGCTTGACGGTGGCGGGGTTGAGCTGCCCGCCGCCCGAGCCGGCCAGGTGCATCCCGGGCAGCCGGGCGGCCAGCGCGCCGGTCAGCCGCCGGGCGAACAGCACGCCGAACGCCGCCACCCCGATCGACCCGCCGATCTGCTGGAAGAACGTCCGGGAGCTGCTGGCCACCCCGATGTCGGCCTGCGGCACGCTGTTCTGCGCCACCAGCGTGGTGATCTGCATCAGGAAGCCCATGCCGACCCCGAGCACCAGGAACATCAGCGCGGTCGTGACCCGGGAGGTGTTCACCCCGAGATTGGTCAGCAGCCACATGCCGAACCCCATCACCGCCGCCCCGATCACCGGCAGCGCCTTGTAGCGCCCGGTCTTGGTGGTCACGGTGCCGGAGATGAGCGAGGTGACGGTGGAGCCGAGCATCATCGGGATCAGGATCAGGCCGCTGCCGGTGGCCGACAGGCCCTGCACGGTCTGCTGGTACAGCGGCAGGAACGTGAGGGCGCCGAACATGGCCAGGCCGAGCAGGAAGCTCATCGCTGTCACCAGCGAGAAGTTGCGGTTCCTGAACACGTGCAGCGGCAGCACCGGTTCCGGGGCGCGCCGCTCCGCCAGCAGGAACGCGATGGTCGCGACGACCCCTACCGCGCCCAGGCCGATGATCGGCGCCGACCGCCACGCGTACTGGGTGCCGCCCCAGGTGGTGACCAGGATGATCGCGGTGGCGGCGAGGGCGAGCAGGACCGCGCCCAGGTAGTCGATCTTGTGCTCGACCCGGCGCCGCGGCAGCCGCAGGGTCGCGGCCAGGTACAGCAGGGCGGCGCCGCCGACCGGCATGTTGATGTAGAAGATCCAGCGCCAGGACAGGTTGTCGGTGATGTACCCGCCGACCAGCGGGCCGGCGACCATCGCCAGCGTCATCGACGCCATGATGTAGCCCATGTAGGAGCCCCGCTCGCGGGGCGACACCAGGTCGCCGATGGTGGCGATCGCACCGACCAGCAGCCCGCCCGCGCCCAGGCCCTGCAGCGCCCGGAACGCGATCAGCTGGTCCATCGAGTGCGCGAGACCGGACAGCGCCGAGCCGGCCAGGAACACGATGATCGCGAAGATCAGCAGCCGCTTGCGGCCGTAGAGGTCACCGAGCTTGCCGTAGAGCGGGGTGGTCACGGTGGAGGCGAGCACGTAGGCGGTGACCACCCACGACAGGTGCGT
>JAIRTY010000397.1 GCA_031254715.1 Nocardiopsaceae bacterium
CGGCGCCAGGCCAGGAAGCTCAGGACGAGCCCGAGCCCGGTCAGCCCGCCGCACAGCGGAAGCCAGGCGATCTGGTTGTATACCGACATTGCTGGCTCCCCTCGCGGTGCCCCGCCTTCCATGGTGGCACATCCGGGCAGGTGCCCCGGGCGCTCGGGCCCGGCGCCCCCGGATGCCGGAAGCCCGGGCCCGGCACCCGCGGCGGGCGGGCCGGTGCCCGCGGCGGCGGGCCGGTCATCCGGGCGTGGTGTTCTCGGGGAAGTGGCAGGCGGTGTGGTGGCCGGGGGCGAGCTCGACCAGGGGCGGCTCCTGCTGGCGGCAGATGTCCTGGGCCTTCCAGCACCGGGTGTGGAACCGGCAGGCGGGCGGGGGGTTGAGCGGGCTGGGAACGTCGCCGGTGAGGCGGATCCGCTCCCGCCGCTGCCGTTGCCCGTCGGGGCCGCGGGTGACCGGCTCGGGAAGCGGGACCGCCGACAGCAGCGCCACGGTGTAGGGGTGGCGGGGCTGGGCGTAGAGCTGATCCCGGCCGGCGAGCTCGACGATCTTGCCTAGGTACATGACGGCGACCCGGTCGCTGATGTGCCGGACGACCGACAGGTCGTGGGCGATCACGACGTAGGTGAGCCCTAGCTCTGACTGGAGGTCTTCGAGCAGGTTGACGATCTGCGCCTGGATGGACACATCCAGCGCGGACACCGGTTCGTCGGCGACGATGAGGCGCGGCTTGAGGGCGAGGGTGCGGGCGACGCCGATCCGCTGCCGCTGGCCGCCGGAGAACTCGTGCGGGTACCGGTTGTAGTGCTCGGGGTTGAGCCCCACCAGTTCCAGCAGATCCTGCACCGCCCGCTTGATCCCGGCCTCGGTCTTGACGTGCTGCAGCCGCAACGGGGCGCCGACAATGGTGCCCACGGTGTGGCGGGGATTCAGCGACGAGTAAGGATCCTGGAAGATCATCTGGATGTCGCGGCGGAGCGGGCGCATCTGCCCGGCCCGCAGGTGGGTGATGTCGTGGCCGTCGAAGACGACCGTCCCGCGGGTCGGCTCCAGCAGCCTGGTCAGCAGCCGCCCGGTGGTGGTCTTGCCGCATCCGGACTCGCCGACCAGGCCCAGCGTCTGGCCGGGGGCGACGGTGAAGGAGATCCCGTCCACCGCCTGCACCTGGCCGGTCGTCTGCCGGATGATGATGCCCCGCTTGACCGGGAAGTACTTGGTCAGCCCGTCGACCTGCAGCAGCGCATCGCCGTCCGGCGAGCCGGAGGGCGGCTGGTCCCCGGCCGGGAACTGGCTCAGCGTGGTGCTCACTGCATCACCCCGGACTGCTCGGCCCGGATCTCGGCGCGCTGGGCCCCGGTCAGGTGGCAGGCGACCAGGTGCCCGGGGGCCAACTCGCGCAGCTGCGGCACCTCGTCCTGACTGCGGCTGCCGGTCAGCCCGGCATAGCGGCACCGCGGGTGAAACGCGCAGCCGCCGGGGACGTTGATGAGGCTGGGCGGGGTTCCCTCGATCGGGGCCAGCCGCTCGGCGCGCTCGCGGTCCAGCCGTGGCATCGACGCCATCAGGCCCCAGGAGTAGGGGTGGGCGGCCCGGTCGAACACGTCCTCGGCGCTGCCGTACTCGGCCACCTTGCCGGCGTACATGACCAGCACATCGTCGGACAGCTCGGCCACCACGCCGAGGTCGTGGGTAATGATGATCACCGCGGACCCGAACTCGGCCTGCAGGCCGGAGATGAGGTCGAGGATCTGGGCCTGGACGGTCACGTCCAGGGCCGTGGTCGGCTCGTCGGCGATCAGCAGGCCCGGGTCGCAGCACAGCGCCATCGCGATCATCGCGCGCTGCCGCATCCCGCCGGAGAACTGGTGCGGGTAGTCATCGGCCCGGGCCGCCGGGTTGGGGATCCCGACCCGGCCCAGCATGTCGATCGCGTGCTTGCGCGCGACGGCCTTGCTGACCTCGTTGTGCACCAGGTACGCCTCCACGATCTGGGAACCGACCGTGAAGTACGGGTGCAGCGACGACAGCGGATCCTGGAAGATCATCGCCATCTTGCTGCCGCGCAGGTGGCGGACCCGGGCCGGGTCGGCGCCGATCAGCTGCTCTCCGTCGAGCCAGATCTGGCCGTCGATGCGGGCGGTGGTGCCGTGATGCAGCCCCATGACCGCCAGGCTGGTCACGCTCTTACCCGACCCGGACTCCCCCACGATGCCCAGCGTCCGGCCCCGTTCCAGCCGGAACGAGACCCCGTCCACGGCCTTGACGATCCCGTCGTCGGTCGGGAAGTGCACCCGGAGGTCACGCAGCTCCAGCATGACCGACGGTCCCGGCGCGGCCCCTACCGCGGCTTCCGGCGCGCTGGCGGTCATCAGTGCCTCACCCGCGGATCGACGTAGGTGTACAGGATGTCAACGATCATGTTGGCGATCACGATGAAGAACGACGACAGCATGACCACGCCCATGATCTCAGGGAAGTCCTGGTTCTGGATTGCCTGAATGGTGAAGAACCCCAGGCCGTGCAGCGAGAACGTGGTCTCGGTGAGAATGGCGCCACCGAGCAGCAGGCCCAGGTCCAGCCCGAAGATCGTGATGATCGGCGTCAGCACCGCCCGCAGCGCGTGCTTGAG
>JAIRTY010000457.1 GCA_031254715.1 Nocardiopsaceae bacterium
CTTCCGATCTCAGGCGCGGGCCAGCGTGCTGCACGAACTATCGCTGGTGGCACGGGGCCTGGCGAGCGGCGCCAGGCACGCGTGGCGGCGGCGCCAGGCGGCGGCCGCCCTCGGCGTGACCGCCAGCCAGCGGATCTGGTACGGGATCCTGTTCCTGATGTCGATCCTGCTGTACCGGAACTACTTCTACTCCGACGCCAGCGCCAACAACTCGCTCGGCCACTTCGCCCTGGTCGTGATCGCGGCGGCGATCGGCTACGGCGCGGCGGCGGTGGTCACCCCGCTGGCCACCAAGCGGGTCTCCAAGCAGGCCTGGATCACGATGCTGCTGGCGGGGGGCGGGATCATCACCGGCGTGCTCGGGCCAACCTTCGCCCAGCCGGTGTTCCTGATCATCGCGTTCGCGCTGGGGGTCGTCGCACAGGGGGTGACGATCTGCGCCACCACGATCATCCAGCAGATCATGGCCGACGCCTACCGGGGCCGGGTGTTCGCGCTCTGGGACATGCTGTTCAACGTCCCGTTCGTGGTCGGCGCGGTGGCCGCGGCACAGCTCATCCCTGATGACGGGAAGTCGTACCCGCTGCTGCTGGTGACCGCGGCCGGGTACCTGGCGTCAGCGGCAGGCTACGGCTTCGTCAGCCGTCACTCGCTGCCCGGCGCGCTGCCCGGCCCGGGCGGCGCGGAGACCCCCTCGGCCTCGGCCCAGCGCAGCAGCTCCTGAGTGGCCCGTTCTGGGCCCAGCGGCCCCTGCTCGATCCGCAGCTCCAGCAGGTACCGGTAGGCGTCCCCGACCAGCGGCCCCGGCGGGATCCCGAGAACCTGCATGATCTCGTTGCCGTCCAGGTCCGGGCGCAGCCTGTCCAGCTCTTCCTGGGCCGCCAGCTCGGCAATCCTCCGTTCGAGATGATCGTAGGCCCGTGCCAGCCGCTCGGCCTTCCGCTTGTTCCTGGTGGTGCAGTCGGCGCGGGTCAGCGCGTGCAGGCGGGTCAGCAGCGGCCCGGCGTCGCGCACGTACCGCCGCACCGCCGCGTCGGTCCACTCCCCCTCGCCGTAGCCGTGGAACCGCAGGTGCAGCCCGACCAGTTCGGACACGGCGTCCACCACGGCGGCCGGGAACCGCAGCTGTTCCAGCCGGGCCCGCGCCATCCGCGCGCCGACGGCCTCGTGGTGGTGGAACGCGACCCGGCCGTCCGGCAGCAGGGTGCGGGTCTTCGGCTTGCCGATGTCGTGCAGCAGCGCGGCCAGCCGCAGCACCAGGTCGCGGTGCAGGCCGTAGCGGCCTTCCAGCCCGATCGCCTGCGCCAGCACGGTCAGCGTGTGCTGGTAGACGTCCTTGTGCCGGAAGTGCTCGTCGGCCTCCAGCCGCAGCCGGGGCACCTCGGGCAGCACCTGGTCGGCCACCCGGGTGTCGACCAGCAGCTCGATGCCCCGGCCCGGCCCGTCCGTGCTGTCGGCCCGCATCAGCTTGGTGAGCTCGTCGGACACCCGCTCGGGCGATACCAGCTCCGGCTTCAGCCGCCCGGCCAACTCGGTCATGGCCTCCCGCGCCGCCGGCGCGACCGAGAACCCGAGCTGGGCCGCGAACCGGGCGGCCCTGAGCATCCGCAGCGGGTCGTCGGTGAACGACTCCTCCGGGCTGGCGGGCGTGCGCAGTACCAGGTCGCGCAGGTCCCGCAGGCCGCCGAACAGGTCGACCAGCTCCAGCGAGGGGAGCCTGGCGGCCATCGCGTTCACGGTGAAGTCACGCCGGGACAGGTCGCCGGCCAGCGAAGTGCCGTAGTCCACCGCTGGCTTGCGGGAGCGCGGGTGGTACTTCTCGCTGCGGTAGGTGGTGATCTCGCAGATCACGTCGCCCTTGCGCAGGCCTATCGTGCCGAAGGCGATCCCCACCTCCCAGACCTTGTCCGCCCAGCCCCGGGCGAGCGCAAGCACCTGCTCCGGCCTGGCGTCGGTGGCGAGGTCCAGGTCGCCGTGGCCGCGGCGCAGGAACACGTCCCTGACGGTCCCCCCGACCAGGGCCAGCTCGTGGCCGTCGGCGGCGAACCGGCGGCCGAGCGCGGCCACCGGAGCCGCGGCCGTGCGCAGCAGCCGGGCGGCTGCCTGCTGCTGGCCCGGGGTGAGAGAGCTGGAGTCCGGCACGGGCATCGAGCGTAGGGCGTGCCAGCCGCCGCCGGAAACCGGGCAGTCGATTCGGTAGGCTGCACGGGTGCCGGTCATAGCAATTCCGGCATGCTGAGTCAACGCTCCGTGCTCGCCTCCTGCCGGCCGGGGCCGCCCCGGGAGGGCCGGGTGAGGCATGCCGATCGTGCTGCAAAGGTCAGTGCCAGGCTCGCGGCACTGGCCGGCGTAGTGCTGTTGGCACTGGTGGCGCTGACGCTGCCGGCGGGCAGCGCGCGGGCGGCGGGCAGCGCGCCGACGGCGGGCCAGCCGCTTCCGGCGGTGGTCATCGAGATCACCTCGATCAGCCCGGGGGTCGCCAGGCCCCGCGGGCCGGTCACCGTCTCCGGTTACCTCACCAACACCTCCAGCCAGGCGATGGCCGGGCTGACCGTTCAGCTCTGGTCCAGCGACCTCCAGCTGAGCAGCCGGGACGCGATGACGCGGTACCTGAGCCCCGCCGGCGGGACCGGCATGGATCAGCCGGTGGCCAGCACCCTGACCTCGGTGCCGACGCTGCCACCGCACGCCACCGAGCACTGGTCCATCACGCTGCCGCCCGGCCAGGTGGGCATGTCGGCGTTCGGCGTGTACCCGCTGGCCGCGCAGGTCAGCCAATCTGCCCTGCAGATCGATGCAGCCAGGACCTTCCTGGTGTACTGGCCAGGCAAGTCCGAGCGCACGGTGCTGAAACGGCTGACCGTGGCCTGGGTCTGGCCGCTGATCGCGGCTCCCGAGCAGGCCGCGTGCCGCCGGTCACTGCTCTCCGGCGACCTCGCGTCCGCCGTCGCCCGCCGCGGCCGCCTGAACGGGCTGCTGGCGGCCGGGACCTCCCCGGCTGCCCGCCGGGCCCTGGTCACCTGGGCCATCGACCCCGCCCTGCTGAGCGAGGTGGGCACGATGACCCGCCCGTTCCGGGTCGGCACCGGCGCCGCCTGCTCCGGCGGAACGGCCCGGCCTGCCAGCACCGCGGCCCGGACCTGGCTCGCCGGGGTCAGGGCCGCCACCGCCCGGCAGAACTTCTTCGTCACGCCGTACGCGGACGTGGACGTGGCCGCGCTGACGCACCGGGGCCTGGACAGCGAGCTCAAGTCGGCGTTCAACGACGGCCGCGCCGAGGCCCGGATGATGCTGAACGGCCGCGACCAGCGGCCGGGCGGCACCCCGGGAGGGGCCACGCCGGCCAGCGCCGGCGCCAGGGCCGCGGGCGGGGACACGATCGGGGCCCGGGCCGGCCAGCGGCGGTTCGCCGGGATCGCCTGGCCGGCCGACGGGCTCGCCGACTACAGCGTGCTCGGCACCCTGGCGGTGCCGAACGGCATCGGGACGGTGCTGCTGGACAGCTCGGTGATGCCGCCGTTGGCGCAGTCGCTCGCGTTTACCCCGACCGCTGTCGCCTCCGCCCCCGACGGGGTGGGCACGCAGTTGCGGGTGCTGCTCACCGACCACATCATCAGCCAGGTGCTGGCCGCCGGCCCGACCGGGCGCGATCCCACGGCGGGTGTCCAGGGCGGCCCGCCCCATGACGCTGCGCGGGCGGCATCGCTCGCCACCAGGCAGCAGTTGCTGGCCGAGACGGCCATGATCTCGGCCGAGTCGCCATCCCTGGCGCGCGCCGTGGTCATCGCGCCGCCGCGGCGCTGGGACCCGGCGCCGGGACTGGCCAGCGCGCTGCTGGCGGAGACCACCACCGCGCCCTGGCTGAAGCCGGCCAGCCTGGCCGGGCTGGCGAGCGCGCGACCCGGCCAGGGCGCGGTGCTGCGCCGGCAGCCGCCGCTGAGCAGCGTGAGCCCGAACGAGCTCAGGCCGTCCCTGCTGCACAAGGTGACGAAGCTGACCGCGACCGCGCACCTGGTGGGCAACATCCTCTCGCCGCGGCAGCCGCGGTACCTGAGCACGGCGATCGCCGCCGCCGCGTCCTCGGCCTGGCGGGGCGGCGGTGCCGGGCGGCGGGCCGCCGAGACGCTGATCGGCCAGGTCTCCTCCTACCTGGCGGCGCAGCAGAACGCGGTGCGCATCATCGACCCGCCGCGGGTCACGCTGGGCGGGAAGTCCGGCTCGGTGCCGGTCTCGGTCAGCAACCGGCTGCAACATGACGTCCGGGTCCAGTTGAACGTGAGCGCGCCCAGCCCGCGCCGGATCACGATCGGGAAGTTCCAGCCGGTGATCACGGTCAAGGCGGGCACCCAGCGGACGATCAAGGTCCCGGTCAGGGCCGCTGCGGCGGGCTCGACCAGCCTCACCCTCAGCCTGTCTGCCCCGGGCGGAGCCCGGCTGCCGGGCCACACGGCGACCCTGACCGTGTCGGCGACCCACTTCGGCTCGCTGGCGCTCGTCATCATCGGCATCGCGCTCGGGGTGTTCCTGCTCACCTCGGTGGGGCGGGCGATCCGGCGCGGACGGCCGGACGAGGAGGAGGAGGAGGCCGGCGGGCTGGAACCCGGGGAAACGGGGGAAGCTAGCGAGCAGTGGGAGGTCGGGGAAACCGGCAATCCTGGCAACAGCGCCGAAACCACCACCAGCCCGGCTGATTCTGCCACCGCCGGCGAAGGAGCGGATAACGTCGATGCGGAGCCGCCGGACTACCCCCAGCACCCGGAGGAACCCGATGAGCATGCCAGCGCGCCGGGACGGGCCGACCGCCGCTGACGACGATATGAGCTGGTACCTGGCGGGAGAGGCCCGCGGCAGGGGCGGGATGGTCCCGCCGGGCACGACGGCACCCGGGGACGCGGCCGGGCCCGGGTATGAGGGTGCGGAGCCCGGGCACGGGGCCGCGCCGCCCGGATACGGGACTGCCCCGCCGGGGTACGGAGCTGCCCCGCCCGAGTATGGGGCTGACCCGCCCGAGTATGGGGCTGACCCGCCTGGTTACGGCGGCGGCTGGCCTGGATACGGGACCGCCGCGCCCGGATACGGTGCTGCCCCGCCCGGATACGGTGCTGCCCCGCCGGGGTACGGCGAGCCGGGGTACGGCGGCGAGCCCGGGTACGGCCAGCCCGGGTACGGCGAGCCCGCGCCGGAGGCCGGCCCCGCGCCACCTGGCCCGGCGCCCGGCCCCGCCCGGCCCGGGCCGGAGACCGCGAGCGTGGTACG
>JAIRTY010000508.1 GCA_031254715.1 Nocardiopsaceae bacterium
GGGCCCCGTGGCTGCCCGCGCCCACCTGGCGCCTTACCTGCCGGGGGCGGTCAGTGCTAGCCCGGGGGGACGACCCCCGCAGGACCCCCCGAACGGGGCATGGCCGGTGGCGGCCGCGCCGCAGGGGTCGGCGGGCATCCTGCCGATCTCCTGGGCCTACATCCGGATGATGGGCGCCGACGGGCTGCGCCAGGCCACCCAGGTCGCGGTGCTGGCGGCGAACTACCTGGCGCGGCGGCTCGCCCCGCACTTCCCGGTGCTGTACACCGGCCGCGACGGGCTGGTGGCCCACGAGTGCATCATCGACCTGCGCCCGGTCACCAGGCAGACCGGCATCACCGTCGAGGACGTGGCCAAGCGGCTGATCGACTACGGGTTCCACGCCCCCACGGTGTCGTTCCCGGTGGCGGGCACGATGATGATCGAGCCGACCGAGAGCGAGGACCTGGCCGAGCTCGACCGGTTCTGCGAGGCGATGATCTCGATCCGGCAGGAGATCGCGCAGGTGGCCCGGGGCGACTACGACCGGGACGACAACCCGCTCCGCAACGCCCCGCACACAGCATCCATGCTGCTCGACACGGACTGGAAGCACCCGTACGAGCGGGCCGACGCCGCGTACCCGGCGGCCGGGGACCGGCGGGCGAAGTACTGGCCGCCGGTGCGCCGGATCGACCAGGCCTACGGCGACCGCCACCTGGTCTGCGCCTGCCCGCCGCCGGAGGCGTTCGAAGACTGACGCACGCGGGCGCGATAGCGCGTCGATGGCCCGCCGCGGGAAAGGACGATCCGCCCCCATGAGGACCAAGCCCTTACTGGGGCAGAAGCCGTGGTTCGGTCCGAAGCGGCTGGGCTGGGGCCTGTCGCCGGTCTCGCCCGAGGGCTGGGTGATCTCGGCCGTAGCCGTCGTGGCCACGGTCGGGCTTGCCGCCGCGGCCCGGCGGGACCGCTGGACCGCCCTGCTGCCCGTGATCGTGCTGCTGGTCATCGTGTTCCTGAAGGGCACCTCGCCGGGCGGCCCGCGCGAATGGGAACAGTTCCAGGACCGCAAGAACCGCGGCTGGTAAGCCGTTCCGCAGGCTGAGCCGCCCGCGGCGCGCCGTGGTCCCGCAAGGCGCAGGCGGAGCAGAATAGACGCCGATGGACTGGAGCGCGCCCTACCTCGTCGCAGCGCTGTCCGTGTGGGCCGCGGTGGAATGCGCCTACGTGGTGCTGATGACCGTCACCGGGCGCCGGGTCCGGGCGGCGCTTGCCGAGTCCACCGGCCCGGCCGGCGGCGGGCCTCCGGTCCGCGCGGCCGCGCTTGCCCCGGAGGAACTAGCGCTGCTGGCCGACGGCGAGCAGCGGCTCGCGGAGGTGGCGCTGCTGCGGTTGTACCTGGAGGGCCGGGTGAAGCTGGACCGCGACTACCTGGCGCTGGTGGCTGACGGGGAGACCGCCGCTGTCGCTGGAGCGGCCGGGCAGGCTGGCGGCACCGGCCGAGCGGAGGCGGAGGCCGGTGGCACGGCCGGAGCGGGGGAGGCGGGCGATCAGCCGGTCACGGTCCGGCAGGCGCTGCTGCGCAAGCTCGGCAAGCGGAAGCGCACCATCCTGGCCGACGCGGTCGGCGAGGGCAAGCGGGCCGTCTACGGCGGGGCGGAGCACCGCCGCCTGGTCGAGCTCGGGTTATGGGACGGGGCGGCCGCCCGTCACGCGCGAGCCCGGCGGATCGCCTTCATGGCCTGCGTGGGCGCGCTGACGGCCTCCGATCTCGCCGTCGCGGCGAGCCTGGCCGTCGTAGCGGCGGGTAACTGGGCCTCCGACCGGTTCGCCGCCACCGGCGCGGCCGTCCTGGTCTTTGTCCTCAGCGTGGTGGTGACCGGGGTGGCGGGGAGGCGCACCGGCGGACCGCTGCGGCCGGTGACAGCCGGGGGCGCGGCACTGCTCGCCGAGGCGCGGGAGCGGTCACCGGGCACCGGCGGGGACTCCGTCGTGCGGTACGCGGAGCTGCACGCTGGCCGGGGCGGCAGGTTCCCGTGGGACGACGTGCACCAGGCGCAGGACTCGGCACTGCGGTACACGGCGCTGCAAGGCCTGGCCATGCTGCCGAGGTTCAGGCACGCGCTCGAACTGGGCGAGCCCGTGACCGAGGCCGGCGTGGGCCCGGGGGCGAAGACGTTCGAGACTGCCGCCGAGATCTTCTCGGCGGTGGCATCACTCGTGACCGGGCGGCCCGGCTGACGTCCGGCTGAGCTCCGACTGAAGTCCGGCGGGGCACCGGCGGCGCGAACCGGCGGCGGGGACCCGCGCCGTCGTCAAGCGGCGTAGTCGCCGATCACGATCGACGCCAGCTGCCGGGCGTACGCGGCGGCCAGGGCGATCGGCGCGTAGCCGGCGGCGCCCGCTGGCACCCGGCCGCCGATGACCGCCATGTCGCTGGCTAACCCGGTGACAGCGGCGCCCAGTGCTGCCGGCTCGGGGGACGTCACGACCAGGTCCATGCCATAGCGCGACCGGTAGCCGGAGAGCAGCGCGGACAGCTGCGCCGCTTCCCGTGGCCGGTCATCACGCGCCGCGTCGATGTGCCCGGCTATCAGCGTGAGCAGGCGGGCGGCATCCTGCGCTGCGCCGGCCGCGCTGACGGGCCGCGCCGCTCGCGCCTGCGCCGCCGCCCGGTCGCGCAGGCCGGCGATGACCGAGGTGCGGCGGCGCCCGCGGCCCGGCTTGCGCACCAGCACGATCGCGCCCAGCGCTGCGGTCACGATCAGGAGAACGGTCAGGCCGGTTCCCGAGGTGGCGAACCGGAGCAGGCCGGTACGCCGGTAAACGCCAAGATAAGCGGCCACCGAGCCGAAGGCCATCCACAGCAGCTGCGCGGGCAATCCGTCCCGCCCGAGCAGGGAATCGGCCACCAGCAGCACGCCGAACCACCAGCAGCCGAGCCCCGCCAGGTGGGCCGCCGGCCCAGGGATAACGGCGATCAGCAGGACGCCGATGACCAGGAATGCCATTCCTATCCGCGCTACCATCGGCTCCCCTTGTGCCCGGACCGTTGCTTCCTATTGGCTTACGGTAGCTGCGGCTGAGGCGGCTGGCCGAGTCGACGTAAAGCCGGGGGAATCCTGGACGCTGAGCGTGCCTCAGTGCTCCGAGGCGTTCCGGAACTCGAGCGTGACGCGGGCGAGCTCACGTTCCGAGATGCTGGCTCCGGCGAGCGCGGCCAGGACCGATGAGTCGTCCCAGGCGCACATGGTCAGCGGCACCTGGCCCTGGTTGCTCACCCCGCAGCGGAGCACGCCGCCCAGCAGGCCCGGCCGGAAGTCGCGGGTGTTCTTGACGCCCGCGCCCAGGAAGAACGAATCGAGCCCGGCGGACGGCGTCTGCGACCGCAGGATGGAAGCGATCGTGGGGGTGCCGCGCGCGGAAAACCCGAAGAAGATGAGCCGGGAGCCGCCGCCGGGCTCGCTGTAAAGGCCGAGCTGCGCGCTGCGGAACGCCCTGGCCCAGGCCGGGCTCACCTTCGCCGCGCCATGCTGTGCCTGCTGGCGTACCTCGGTCTCCAGCCGCTGGCCGACGTTCCCGGTCAGGCGGGTGTAGCCGGCCGCTGACGCCGGCCGGGTGAGGGAGCGCGGCGTGACCGAGGCGGCCGGGCTGGCCCCGGGGCCGGGGGAGGTCAGCCCGAGGCGCGACTGCACCGCGTTGAAGCCGGCGCCCAGCGCGACGAGCGCCACCACGACAGCGGCGCACACCCCGATGACCAGGCCGGTACGGCGCTTCCTGGGCGGCCGCTGCCGTGGCTTTCGCCCGGCCGCGGGTGGCTGCCCGTTCCCTGGTGCCTGCTGGTGGTACTCCAGCGGCTGCCCGTAGCCCGGCGCCGGCTGGTAAAACTGTGGCTCCCCGTGCCAGGGCTCCTGCCGGTAGGGCTGCCGGGGCCGGTACTCCGGAGCCTGCTGGTAATACTGTTGCTCCCCGTATTCAGGCGCCTGCTGGTACTGCGGCTGACCGGTGGCCGATGGCGGTAACGGCTGCCGCGAGGGTTCCCGGGCGCCCCCGAACTCGCTGGGGTACGGTTCCCGGCTGGGTGGTGTACTCAAGCGATCTCCCCTGCTGCGGGCGGCGCACCGGGTAACCGTACCAGCCCAATAGCCATATCTCCGGGCAAATACGGACAGTATGGACTGAGGCCGGGCAGCCGGTTGCGGGCCGCCTGTGACGGCGGGCGCGCATAGGCTTGCTGTCGTGGCAGACCCGAGCAGCTACCGGCCCCCGGCGGGGTCGATCCCGGAGTCGCCGGGGGTGTACCGCTTCCGCGACAGCCACAGCCGGGTCATCTACGTGGGCAAGGCCAAGAGCCTGCGGTCCCGGCTGAACTCCTACTTCGCGGACTTCGCCGGGCTGCATCCGCGTACCCAGACGATGCTCACCTCGGCCGCCGGCGTGGACTGGACCGTGGTCCGTACCGAGGTGGAGGCGCTCCAGCTCGAGTACTCCTGGATCAAGGAGTTCGATCCGAGGTTCAACGTCAGGTACCGGGACGACAAGAGCTACCCGTTCCTGGCCGTGACCATGGACGAGGAATACCCCCGGGTAATGGTGATGCGGGGCGCCAAGCGCCGGGGAACGCGCTACTTCGGCCCCTACTCCCACGCCTGGGCGATCCGGGAGACGGTGGACGCGCTGCTGCGGGTGTTCCCGGTGCGCACCTGTTCAGCCGGGGTGTTCAAGCGGGCCCGGCAGATCGGCCGGCCGTGCCTGCTCGGCTACATCGGCAAGTGCTCGGCGCCGTGCGTGGAACGGGTCGGCGAGGCCGAGCACCGGCGGCTGGCGGAGGAGTTCTGCGACTTCATGGCCGGCCAGACCACCCGGTTCACCAAGCGGCTGGAAGCCGAGATGCGGGCGGCCGCGGCGGCCGAGGAGTTCGAGCGGGCGGCCCGGCTCCGGGACGACATCCAGGCGCTGGAACGGGCGCTGGAGAAGCAGGCGGGGGTGCTCGGCGACGGCACCGACTGCGACGTGATCGCGCTGACCGGGGATCAGCTGGAAGCCGCGGTGCAGGTCTTCTACGTGCGCGGGGGCCGGGTGCGCGGGCAGCGCGGCTGGGTGGTGGACAAGGTGGAGGACGTCACCGACGGCGACCTGGTGGAGGATTTCCTGAGCCAGGTGTACGGGGACGACGCCGTGGCGTCGGGCCTGGCAGCGGCCGGCGGGACCGGGAACGGCCCGGCAGCCGGTAACGGGCCGGCAGCCGGGAACGGCGCCACCGCAGGGAACGGGCCCGCCAGCGCGAACGGGCAGGGCACCGCTCCGGGGCGCGGCAGGCGGGGCGACAGCGGCGATCCGCTGGCGCCCCGGCGCGCCCGCCGGGCCGGGCTGGCCGCGGCCAGCGTGCCGCGGGAAGTGCTGGTCCCGGTGCTGCCGCCGGACACCGAGGCGGTGGAGGAATGGCTGACGGCCCGGCGCGGCAGCCGGGTCAGGCTCCGGGTCCCGCGCCGCGGCGACAAGAAGGCCCTGCTCGACACCGTGGCCAGGAACGCGGGGGAGTCGCTGGCGCTGCACAAGACCCGCCGGGCCAGCGACCTGACCACCCGCAGCCGCGCGCTGCACGAGATCCAGGAGGGGCTCGGCCTGGCCGAGGCGCCGCTGCGGATCGAGTGCTACGACGTATCGAACCTGCAGCAGACCCACGTGGTGGCGTCCATGGTGGTGTTCGAGGACGGCCTGGCCCGCAAGTCCGAGTACCGCCGGTTCCGGGTGAAGGGAACCGGCGGCGAGGGCGACGTGGCCGCCGTGCGCGAGGTCATCACCCGCCGCTTCCGGAATTACCTGGAAGAACGGGAAGCTACCGGGGAACTCGACATGCTCGGAGAGGCACGGGATCCGGAGCCGGGCACCGTGGGGCGGCAGCGCAAGTTCGCCTACCCGCCCAACCTGGCCGTGATCGACGGCGGGCCCGCCCAGGTGGCCGCCGCCGCGTCGGCCCTGGCCGAGCTGGGGGTGGACGACGTGGCGGTGTGCGGCCTGGCCA
>JAIRTY010000521.1 GCA_031254715.1 Nocardiopsaceae bacterium
TTCATCGCCTACAAGCGCGAGGCTTTCCTCAAGCCCGGGACCACGCCTGTCTCCTTCACCACGGCGCTGATGAGCAAGGACCTGCAGTTGGCCATGGAAGTCGCTGGGTGCCCGTCTCCCGGGTGCCGGCACATGCCGGTTTGCCTATAGCCTGATTCGCTCACGAGTTATGAGGTGGCTCGCCTGGCCAGGCTGATCAGTGCTGAAGGGGTCCGGTGGTGGCTGTCGGGGCGCATCTGAGTCTGCTGCGGGTTCTGGACGACCTCGGGTCCACGCTCCTGGAGGTGCTCGCCGGCCAGGTCGCTACCGCGCGCGATATCACGGCGATGGCGATCCGTGACCCGGCGGAGCCGCTAGCTGTGCCTGCTGGCGCTCTCGTGCTGGGGGTGGGGGTGCATGGGCCGTTCGAGGTTCCGGCTCTGCTCGGCGACCTGGGGAAGGCCGGCGCGGCGGCGCTGGTGGTGCATTCTCCGCTGGCGGTCGACGCTGACATCAAGGCTGCGGCCGACGAATCCGGGGTTGTGCTGCTCGGATTGAGCGGCGGGGCACTGTGGGCGCAGCTAGCGGCGGTGCTGCAGACGCTGCTGGCTGCTCCCAGCCTGCCAGCCGGGGACGACGGGTCCTTCGGCGGCGTCCCGGCTAACGACCTGTTCGCGGTGGCGAACGCAGTCGCGGCGCTGGTAGACGCCCCCGTCACTATCGAGGATCGCTCATCTCGCGTGCTGGCGTTCTCTGGCCGGCAGAACGAGGCTGACGGAGCGCGGGTGGCCACGATTCTGGGGCGGCAGGTCCCTGAGGCGGCCCTGGCGCAAATGGAGCAACGCAATGTTTTCCGAGACCTATACCGCAGTACCGAGCCGGTAGCGGTGGCCCCGGTGGAACTGCCTGCTGGTGAACTGTCCATGCCCAGAGTGGCGATTGCAGTCCGGGCCGGGGAGGAGGTACTGGGGTCCATCTGGGCAGCGGTGGCTGAACCGATGAGCCAGGAGCGGTCTCACGCGCTGGTTGAGGCTTCCCGGCTGGTGGCACTGCATCTGTTGCGGTACCGGGCAGGCGCCGACGTGAACCGCCGGCTGCGCGCCGATCTCGTGAGCACAGTCCTCGAGGGCGGGGCTGAGGCCGGGGGTGCGCTGGTCCGGCTCGAGCTGTCGGGCCGAGACTGCGTCGTCGTGGCGCTGGCCGGGAACGAGCCGGAAGTTAACGATGGGCCGAGGGAACTTGCCCGGTTGGCGCAGCATCGTCAGCGGGAGGCTGACGCTCTGGCGATGCACCTGAGTGCGGTGTATCCGCGAGCCGTGGTCGCGGATGTTGGCGGCCGGGTCTATGGGATATGCCCAGCTTCTGATCACGGAGATGATTCGGTCAGGAACATCGTGCGAGCGGCAGCGGACTTCCTGCGCCGCAGTCGCAGCAGCGCCAACATCGCCGTCGGGTCGGTGGGCCGCGACACCACCGGATTGGTACAGTCACGGGTTGACGCCGACAGGGTCAGCCGCGTCCTCATCGCCCATGGCGCAAGCCGGCAGGTTGCCACCATCGGGCAGGTAGCCCTGGACGCGCTGCTACTCGAACTCGACGATCGGGCAGGCGTCACCCGCCACGAGCCCAGCCCAGCGATCCGTCGCATCGCCGACCACGATGCCGTCCACAACAGCACCCTGCTTCAGACGCTGCGGTACTGGCTGGACGCTTTCGGCGACGTCCCCGCCGCCGCCCAGCGGGCCGGCGTGCACCCCAACACGTTCCGCTATCGCCTCCGGCGTGCCGCGCATATCGGCGGCATTGATCTCGGCGACCCCGATCAGCGACTAGCCGCCACCGTCCAGTTGCGGCTGAGAGGACTGCGATCCCGGCACCCCGGGCAAGCCCTGCCATAATTCGTTCAATAGGACGAAGCTGAGGACAACTGTTCGTCGGTTCGGACAGCGTTTGCGAGATCGGCCGATGTTAGCTTCGGCGGGTGCCCACGAACGCACCGCAGGTCAGAGCGCGGCCGACGGTTGATCCCTCCCTCGTCGCGCGCTTCGACGCCAGCCTGCCGAGCATCCTGGCCGATATTGAAGAGCTGGTGGCCTGTGAGTCGCCGAGCGGAGATCTCGCAGCCGTGGCGCGCTCGGCAGGAGTCCTCGCGACTGTGGGCGAACGGCAGCTAGGGGCCGCACCGGAACGCATTGTCATCGAGGGCCGGACCCACCTGCGGTGGCGGCTGGGTGACGTGCCCGGCCGGGTTCTAGTCCTTGGCCACCACGACACGGTCTGGCCAATCGGATCGCTGCGCTCGCACCCGTTCTCCGTGCGAGATGGGGTGCTGCGCGGGCCAGGCAGCTTTGACATGAAGGCGGGCCTGGTGATGGCGCTGCATGCCCTCGCGGCGCTCGGTGACGCCACCGGGGTGAGCCTGCTTGTCACGGGCGATGAGGAGGTCGGCTCGCCAAGTTCGCGCCGCCTCATTGAGGAGGAGAGCCGGGGACGGGCCGCCGCGTTCATTCTGGAGGCGGCCGGTGAGGGCGGAGCGCTCAAGCTGGCCCGCAAAGGGGTCTCTCACTACGCCGTGAAGGTAACGGGGCGCGCCGCTCACGCCGGGCTCGAACACGGCTCTACACTAAAAGCCTCGCTCCAATTCCACGGAGCGAGGCTTTTTTTTGCGTATTCCTTTGGCTATACAAACGATATCCGGCCCATAAACACTGTATGCCTCGTTTTTGCTGTCATAATTTTGCGTAAATATTCGCTTGGCGATTGAGAGAAGTTCTGATAACAAAGGAGTCAAGATCACATTGCGACGGCAAGCGCTCCGGCGTACAGTCGGCCTTCGGCTTGAAGCCACGGCATGGCAATATCCAGAGATTTCCTTACAGGAGGAATACACATGAAATTTGAGGAATACCGACAATATGATGCTCTGGGTCTGGCTGATTTGCTGGCGCGGGGCGAGGTCAGCGCCGAGGAGTTGCTGCAATGCGCGTTGGAACGGGCGCAGGCGGTCAATCCCGGCCTCAATGCGATTGTCATCCCCATGCACGAGATAGCCCGCCAGCGGGCGCGGGAACCGCTCTCCGGCCCGTTTGCCGGGGTGCCTTTTCTCATCAAAGACATTCTCCAGGATTATGCCGGAGTTCCCACCACCGTGGGTTGCCGCGCCTTGCGCGACTACCGTCCAGAGCGGCATTCCAGCTACGTCGAGCGTTGTCTGGCCGCTGGTTTGGTGATTTTCGGCAAGACCAATACGCCGGAATTCGCCCTGAAAGGCACTACCGAACCTGTTTACTGGGGCGCGGCGCACAACCCTTGGGATTTGATGCGTACGCCCGGCGGCTCATCGGGCGGCTCGGCGGCGGCGGTGGCCGCGGGCATCGTGCCGATGGCGGGCGCCAACGACGGCGGCGGCTCCATCCGCATTCCCGCGTCGCACTGCGGCCTGTTCGGATTGCGGCCCTCGAGCGGCGGCCCGCCCTGCCGTCCGCATTACGCGGAGCTTTGGCACGGCGCCGTCAGCGAACATGTACTCACGCGTAGCGTGCGCGACAGCGCGGCCATGCTGGATATCCTGCAAGGGCCGGATAGCGGCGGCATATCCTTGAGCATCCGCCCGCAGCGTCCGTACCGGGAAGAAATCGCCCGCGATCCGGGGCGCTTACGCATCGCCTACAGCGCACGGTCGCCGCTGGGCTTGGGCGTGGACGCTGACTGCGTGCAGGCGGTGGAGCGCACTATCGCCCTCTTGCGCGGTCTCGGCCACCAGGTCGAGGAAGCCGAGCCAGTCATCGACAACAAACTGCTGGGCCAGTGCTTTCTCACCGCTTATATGGGCCACACCGCCGCCCAAGTGGC
>JAIRTY010000670.1 GCA_031254715.1 Nocardiopsaceae bacterium
GCCGATCATCCTGGCCGGCCAGTACGTGTACCTGACCGCGCTCGGCTTCGCGGCGCATGTGCCCGGCCCGGTGGTCTTCGCGCTCGTGACACTCATCGCCATGAGCCAGCTCGAGACCGCCCGCCGGGCCGGGCAGCAGCAGGGGCCGGCACAGCAGCAGGGGCCGGCGCAGCATCAGGGGCCGGCGCCGCAGTGGCCCGGGGCGCCGCCCCGGCCAGGCCCGGCCAGCCCGGGGGAACGGTCAGGTCCCGGCGTCGGCTGGGACGGGCGGGTGCTGCTGGCCGCGGCCGGGGCGCTGCTCGGGATCGACTGGTTCGCCTACGCGTTGCTGACGGCGTATGTTGGGTTGCTCGTCGCCCGGGATTTGCTGTCGGGCAGGGAGCTGGACGCCGCGACGGCAGCCGGAGAGGGTGGAATCCGTTGATCGGGATCGTGCTCGCCGCCGGCGCCAGCCGGCGACTGCGCCCCGAGACCGACGCGCTGCCGAAGACCCTGCTGCCGGTGGCGGGCGAGACCACCATCCTCGACACCGCCCTGCGCAACCTCGCCGCGGTGGGCCTGCGGGATGTCGTGGTGGTCGTCGGGCATGCGGCGGACGCGGTGGCGGACCGGGTGCCGCGGCTGCAGGCCGAGCACGGCGTGCGGCTGGCCCTGCTGCCCAACGAACGGGCGCTGGACTGGAACAACGCCTACTCGCTGTGGCTGGCGCGCGAGCACTTCGCCGCGGGCGCGCTGCTGGTCAACGGCGACACCCTGCATCCGGCCAGCGTGGAGAAGACCCTGCTGGCGGCGCGCGGGACGGCCGGGGTGATCCTCGCCACCGACAACGTGAAGCGGCTCGGTGACGAGGAGATGAAGGTCGTACTCGACCAGCGGGGGCTGCTGGCGCGAATCAGCAAGCAGCTCGATCCGGCGGCGGCCGACGGCGAGTACATCGGCGCCACCCTGATCGAGGAGTCGGCCGCGGCGGCGCTGGCGGACGCGCTGGAGGCCACCTGGCGGCGCGACCCCGGGCTCTACTACGAGGACGGATACCAGGAGCTGGCCGATCGCGGCGGCGAGATCGCGGTCGCCCCGATCGGCTCGGTCGACTGGGTAGAAGTAGACGACCACGAAGATCTCCGTCGCGCCCGCGAGATCGCCGCCCGTTCCGATGTTCGGGGGTATCCGAGCCGGTAACCTCACGGGTGGCGGCTGTTCGCCCCGCCCGTGCTGCTTCGTTCGTTTCCCGGCGGTGGCCCCGGCTGGAGAGGAGGCCCATGCCGCTCCTGGCCCGGATGCTCCCCGCGCCACTGATCGTCGAGGTCAGCCCGGGCGCGGTGGCCGGCCTGGGCGCGCTGCTCGCCGACCGGCGGATCGCGACCGAGGGCCGGGTCGCGGTGGCTGTCGGCCCCGGTCAGGGCGATGGCATCGCCGCCGAGCTGGAGATGGACGGCGCCGAGATCTTCCGGGTGGCCGACGGCACGCACAACACCGCGGTGGCGCTCGGCAAGCGGCTGCGGTCCGCCGCCTACGAGGCGGTGGCGGGCATCGGCGGCGGCCGTACCATCGACGTCACTAAGTTCGCGGCACAGATGGCGGGCATTCCCATGGTGGCGGTCGCCACCAGCCTCGCCCACGACGGCATCGCCTCACCGACCAGCTCGCTGGAGCACGAGTCGGGGAAGGGCTCCTACGGGGTGCCGGCACCCGTGGCGGTGATCGTCGATCTGGACCGGGTGCGGGCCGCGCCGGACCACCTGGCCATCGCCGGCATCGGTGACGCGATCAGTGACCTGTCCGCGGTCGCGGACTGGGAACTCTCGGCGGTGGACACCGGCGAACCGGTGGACGGCCTGGCCGCGGCGATGGCCAGGAACGCCGCTCAGGCGGTACTGCACCAGCCCGGCGATGCGCGGTCGGACGAGTTCCTGACCGTGCTGGCCGAGTCGCTGATCCTGTCCGGGCTGTCGATGACCGTCGCCGGGTCCAGCCGCCCGGCCAGCGGCGGCGACCACGAGATCATGCATGCGATCGACCAGCTCTACCCGGGCACCGCCAGCCACGGCGAGCTGGCCGGGGTGGGCGCGCTGTTCTGCGCCTACCTGCGGGAGGACTCCGGCCAGGCCCGGCTCATCTCGGCCTGCCTGGGCCGGCACGGCCTCCCGCGCACTCCCGCTGACCTGGGCTTGTCCTGCGCCGACTTCACCAAGGCGGTCGCCTGCGCGCCGGGCACCCGGCCCGGCCGGTACACGATCCTGGAACGCCTCGGGCTGTCCGAGGCCGAGATTGCGGGGCGAGTGGAGGAGTATGTCCGGGCCGTCACTGGCTGAGGTCAGGGCCACCGGCCAGCCGCCCGAGGTCCTCGCCCGGCTGAACGATGAGCACCTGCTCGGCCGCCTCTACATGCGGCGGCTGTCGCCCCTGGCCACCTGGCTCTTTGCCCGGCTCGGCTGGCCGCCGAACGCGGTCACCGCGGGCTTCATCGGCTGCGGGCTGGCCGCGGCCGGAGTCACAGTGCTGGGCGGGCTGATCCCGGCCATCGGAGCGGCCCTGCTCATCCAGCTCTACCTGCTGCTCGACTGCTCGGACGGGGAACTGGCCCGGTGGACCGGCCGGACCTCGGTCACCGGGGTCTACCTCGACCGGGTGGGGCATTACCTCGCCGAGGCGGCGCTGCTCACCGCGCTCGGCATCCGCGCCCAGGGGCAGCTGGCGCTGTCCGGCCCTTACGTGACGGCCGGGCTGGCCGCCGCCGTGCTCGCGGTCCTGGTCCGGGCGGAGACCGACAACGTGGTCGTCGCGCGGGCCGCGGCCGGGCTGGCGGGCGCCTACCCGGACGGGGCGCTGGCGCCGCGCAGCTCCGGGCTGGCGCTGGCCCGGCGGCTGGCCTCCGGGCTGATGGTGCACCGGGCCATCCAGGCGGTCGAGCTGTCGCTGCTGATCCTGGTGGCGGCGATCATTGACGCGGCCATGGGCGGGCTGACCGCCACCCGGGTGCTCACCGTCGCCTGCCTTGTCATCGCCGGCTTCATGGTGGTCGCCCACCTGGCCGCCATCGTCGCCTCCCGGAGGCTCGCTCCATGAAATTGAGCTGCGTGATCCTGACGCTGGGCGACCGGCCGGCGGAACTGGACCGGGCCATCGCCAGCGCGCTCGGGCAGGACACCGAGACCGAGGTCGTCGTGGTGGGCAACGGGGCCGACGTGACCGCCCCGCCCGGGGTGACGGTGATCCGGCTGCCGGAGAACGCGGGCGTGGCCGGCGGGCGCAACGCCGGGGTGGCTGCCTGCGCCGGGGACGTCGTGCTGTTCCTCGACGACGATGGCTGGTACCCGGACACCGGCACCGGCAGCCATGTGGCGGCCCGGTTCGCCGCCGACCCGGAACTGGCCGTGCTGTCGTTCCGGGTCGCCGACCCCGAGGGCGGGCCCGGTGCCCGGTGGCACGTGCCCCGGCTGCGGGCGGGGGACCCGGAGCGGTCGTCCGTGGTGACCACGTTCGCTGGCGGTGCCTGCGCCATGCGGCGCTCGGCCTTCCTGGCCGCGGGCGGGCTGCCGGAGGCGTTCTTCTATGCGCACGAGGAGACCGACCTGGCCTGGCGCCTGATCGGGCTCGGCTACCGGCTGGAATACGACGCGGGGGCGCGGATGTGCCACCATGCGCTGCCGAATGCCCGGCACGCGCCGTTCTTCCGGCTGGACGGCCGGAACCGGGTGCTGCTGGCCCGCCGCAACCTGCCGTGGCCGCTGGCCGCCGGCTACCTGCTCGACTGGTTCACGCTGACGGTGGTCCGGGAGCGGTCGGCGGCTCCGGTGCGCGCCTGGCTGGCCGGGTTCGCTGAGGGCTGGCGGATGGACCCCGGCGGGCGGCACCCGATGACGCTGCGCACCGTCTGGCGGATGACCAGGGCAGGCCGCCCGCCTGTGATCTAGCTGTCCCGCCTGCCCGCCAGGCACACCGCTACCAGGCACGTTCCGTGAGGCCGGTTAGGATCGGCCTCAGGAGGGTGCATGTCGATGCTGCTGCTGCGGCAGGCGCCACGGGGCTCCTGCGGGTCATCGCCCGGCGGCTGGTCGTTGCCAGCCGCCTTTGCGCGCAACTGGCTCGCTGCGACCTTCGGCGGGTGCGCCCTGTTCGCGATCTTGCTGGCGGCGATCACCAAGAACGACCTGCACCGGGTGTGGGGGATCTTCGGGGCCTGCTCGTACCTGCTGGCCGCGATGGCCGTGCTGGCATGGCGCCGCCGGGGGCCCGATCTGGGGCTGCTGATCGCGGTGATGGGCGCGCTGGTCGTGCCGCTGTGGCTGATGGCCGGGCACGGCCTGCGGCAGCCGGAGGTGTTCGTCATCACCACCTCCGCCCGGCTCTTCCTGTACCGGGGGACTCCCTACCACCCGACCACGATGACCGCGGCCGCCCACAGCCCCAACGTCTTCGACCCGTACCTGCCGGTCATGTCGCTGTTCGGGGTCCCCAGGGCGCTGCTGGGTACCTCGCCCGCCACCGATCCCCGGATCTGGTTCGCGCTGGCGTTCGTCGCCGC
>JAIRTY010000710.1 GCA_031254715.1 Nocardiopsaceae bacterium
GACCAGCGCGGTGGTCAGGTCGGCGGGAGGGTCGCCCGCGGTTGCGGCGCGGCGCCGGTCACGGCCCATGCGCATCGCCATCCGGTGCAGCCCGTGACCGACCTGTACCAGCTTCGCCAGCGTGCGTGCCATCTGCCAACGCTTGAGGTCAGCGGTGAGCCCGGTGTACTCGGGATCGGACCACCCCAACGTGAGGTTGGTGTGGTGGAAGACCATTTCCCGCTGATCCGCTGGCACTCCCATCATGTCGCAGATGACCTGGACCGGGAGCCGCGAGGCGACGTTGGTCACGAAATCGCACGGGCCCTTGGCGATGAGGTCGTCGACGATCTGGCGGGCTGCTGCCTGCAGGTCGCTCTCCATCTTGGCCAGCACCCGAGGGGTGAACGCACGAGACACGATCCGCCGGATCCGTCCGTGCCGCGGGTCGTCCATGTTGATGATCGACCCGAAGTACCGCGCTATGAAAGGGAGCATGTCCGGGATGAGGGTGGTGCACGGCTCGCTGCTGAACGCGGCCGGGTTGCGGCTGGCCTCGGTCACGTCAGCGTGCTTGACCAGGGCGTAGAACCCGTTCCCCTTCCGCATGAACGGCAGCTTCTGCTCGTCGAAGAACACCGGGTGCGGCTGCGCCCGCAGCAGCGCGAACGCCTGCTGGCGGTGGGCGGGCGGCTTCTCCCAGAACGCCATCTCGGGCAGATTGATGTCGTCAAGGGCCAGCGGGGACGTGCCCACCGTCATCGCGATACCGCCTTTCACGGGTCGCCCCGGGCCGGCCAGACGGGCCCAGCGCTGACACAGAATGCCCGTCTATTTTTCCAAAATTGCCGCTAACGTCAAGTACTTCTTCGATATGCAGAAAGCTGCACAATGGCTGGCGCCGTATGCCAGCAAAACGTACATTTCGCTCTTCACGTACGGGCATCCGGGCCGGCCATGTCACGCAGCCGGGCCGCGAGTTCGGGCTGCACGGTCTGCAGCCAGGAGCGCCCCGGCGCCGGCAGCCGGGCATCGACGAAGACATAGCCCAGGACTGTCTCTCCCAGCATCGTCCCGGCCGTGGCCAGCAGCGGCCCCGCCCGGCTGTGCCCGATGAGGACCACGGGCTGGCCGGCCGCGCTGCTGACGATCACCTCCGCCTGGCGCAGGTGATACGGCGGTCCCGCCGTGATGGCGCCGGCCAGGTCGGGAACGGTCACCGCGTATCCGTCCGCGGCCAATTCCCTGGCCATTGGCTCCCAGGTCCCGCAGCCGACCAGCGGGCTATGCACCAGCAGCAGCCGAGCTTGCATGCACTCATTCGTAGCAGTCCACGGCCGCTGTTCCCGGAGCCGGTCCAGGTTCACGTCATGCGGCCACCCGGTCAGCAGCGGTCAGTCACGGAGCCTCGCCGAGGCCGCAGCGGCCCAACGTCCCTGTCGGCCAGGTGCAGAGCCACCAGGACCAGGCCCGCTCCCCGCTGCTCTGCGCTCTGCACCGCGGCTAAATCCATTGCGGAGGCGGAGCCAGAATGGCGGGAGGCCAGGTAGCGGGATGGCGGTATGATGCGCTGGGACTATGGAATCAGACCCCGGAACTCCCAATGCCGCCAGGATGTATGACTTCTTCCTGGGCGGGAAGGACAACTTCGCCGCGGACCGGGCGGCGGCCGAGAAGGTCGTTGGCCTGTACCCGGAGATCCGGTATGCGGTGCAGGCCAACCGGCAGTTCCATCAGCGGGCCGCGCGGTGGATGGCCCGGGCCGGGATCCGGCAGTTCCTGGACGTGGGTTGCGGGCTGCCGACGATGGAATCCACCCACGAGGCCGTCCGGCGGGAGGCCGCGGATGCACGGGTGGTTTACGCCGACAACGACCCGGTGGTGATCGCCCACGCTCGCGCCCTGCTCGCCGATGAGCTCCGGACGGTGGCGGTGGCCCAGGATGCGCGGGAACCGGAGGCGCTGCTGCGCGATCCTCTCACCCGGCGGCTGCTCGACCTCAGCGAGCCGGCGGGGGTGCTGATAACGGCGGTGCTGCATTTCGTCCCCGACGAGTCGGACCCGGCGGGGATTATCGCCCGGTATATGGCCGCGCTGGCGCCGGGCAGCGCGATCGCTGTTTCCCACGGCACCGCCGACAATCTCAGTGCGGAGGCCACGGATGAGGGCGAGCGGATCTACGCGGCCTCGGAGGATCCGATTTATCTGAGGTCGTTGGAGCAGGTGCGCGGGCTGTTCACCGGCCTTGAACTGGTGCCGCCCTGGAATGGCGCAGAACCGGGCATCACCGAGCCTGCGAAGTGGGCAGGCCCGGACATGCCGCCGCCGGAAGGCGCTGACGGTTCCGTGCCCGTGCTGACGGCTCGCGGGCCGGCGGTGCTGTGGTGCGGCGCGGCGGTGAGACCGCGCTGAATCGGCCTCGCGGACCGCAACACCGCGGCACCGCAGCAGCACAACACCGCGGCACCGCGGTACCATGCAGCTCCGGTCGGCCGGGTAAGGCGCCGGGCCGTCGCGCAGGGCATGACCCAGCGAGAACGGGCGCATAATCAAGATGTGACGCAGGGATACCGAGGTCTGGTCCGGCGCAGCCTGGCCATCGCAGTGCACTGGGCTCTCGATCACCTTCCGAAGCGGCGGAGACGGCCGCCGGCCGCAGGCGTTCGCGAACCCCGCCGCCCGCGGCCCTTCCTGCCAGGAGCGGCGGTCGCGCTGCAGGAGCCGCGGGCCGGCTTCATGCACCGGATAAGGCTCGGCAGCCGGCGCAGTACTGATGAAACCTAGATCGCTCGGCAACAAACCGTCATGCTGGCCGACCACCACCGGGGTGACCCTCCCGAACAGGTGATATGGATCGGCCCGGGTAGGTCACAGCAGGGCAATCCATCGTCCGCCGGGGTCGCCCGCGAGCTCGGTGAACGTGCCATGATCACCCAGATCGGCCTGGCGGTGTGGGACCTGGCTCCAGGCGAGCCCTACGACCTGGCGGTAGAGGTCAGCGCGGTACGCGCGACTGCGCAGGCGCATGGCCTGTCGCGGTATCACCTGTTCGGCTTCTCCGCTGGCGCCACCGTCGCGCTCGGTGCGGCGCTGGCGTCCAGCGACGCGGTGCTGAGCATAACGGTGCTCGAGGCCGCTGTGATCGGCGACGACGACTGGGATCCCAGCGAGACCGCGTGGCGCGCAGGCCTTGCCGCCGTCCGTGACCTGCCTCCTGATCAGCGTGGTCACGCGTTCCGGGATCTCATGATGCGCCCTGGCCAACCGCTTCCGCCGCTGGGGCCGCCACCGTTGTGGGACGCACGGACCGACCTGCTCGAAGACATGCTGGCGCAGGTGGGCTTCGTCAGCGGTGACCTGGCCGCGATCACCCAGCCGGTGCTCGCTATCAGCGGTGGCCGCAGCAATCCCCGGATGCGCCAGCAGGACGAGCGGCTTGTCCAGGTCCTCCCCCGGGCCACGACCCAGGTGTTCAGCGAATGCAGCCACCTCAGCCCGCCGCACCGGACCGAGCCAGCGCGCCTGGCCGGGATCCTCCTGGATTTCTGGGTTCGCAGCTCTGGCAATCAGCCGTGCCGCTGACGTGCGCGGCGTGCCGCAATGGCCGGTGCCAGCTTGGCGGTCATTGCGGCGCCTGATTTGATGAGGGCGTGCGAGACGGAGTGGAGATCACCGCCTATCTGGTCAATGAATCCCGTGCGCGGCTGGCGGATCTGTCGGGCGACTGGTTAGCCGCGGAATGGATTCCGGCCCACTGCCGGCCTGATGTTGAGCAGCTATGGCAGGAGTTCGCCGGGAGCGTCTACCCTCACGACGATCTGGTAGTCGCGCTGCGGGGCCGTTGCGTTCTCGACACGCTCAGCCATGCGCTGCGCGCCGTGCCCGATACCGTGCTGGTGGTACTCGGCGCTGGGTTCTCCTCTTATCCGTGGCTGCTGCCGTTCCGCCGCAGCGTCGAAGTCGATCTTCCCGAGATCGTCACGGCCAAGCAGGCCCGCGCCGCCGAGCTGCGATCGGCTGGGAAGATCGACGATCGTGACGTGACGTACCTGTCCGCTGACCTCGCCGACGAGTCCCAGCTGCTCGGCCTGGCCGAGCGCGTTCCGGCACTGGCTGCCGGCCGGCCGGCCGCCGTGGTCGCCGAAGGCGTGGTGTTCTACCTTCCGGCGGCGGCGGCAACCACAGTCGCCCGGCTGGGCGCGGCTGTCGGCCGCGGCGCGCCCACGATCATCAGTTACTGGCCGGCCGGCGCGGCGGATCACCCGGTGCTGACCGCGCAGCGGGAATGGTTCCGCCGTCATGCGGTGCCTGAGAACGCCGCCTACCATTCCCCTGACGACCTGAGCGGCGTGCCGGGAAGGCGGATTCGCGTACTGGCGCCCGAGCAGCTGGAACGGAAATACCTAGGCGAGGTGCGCGTGCCCGAGAATGAGCTGATCCCGGAGTACGTGGCGGTGGCCCGGTGACCGATGTCCTGCATTTGCAGACCAGGGCTTACCCGCTGCATTTCGACTTCCCGGGCGGCTACGGGCCGGATACGCCCGCCAGCACCATGGAGGTGCCAGGCCGGGGCACGCTGACCATCGCGCCCGGCACGCTCTGCAGCCTCGCCTACAGCCACACGACGACAGCCGAGGTGGATCTCACCGAGATCATGACAGCGGGCATCACGCTGCCGGGCACGGTCATCGCGGGATGCCGCGCCCGGATCCTCCCAGCGGGTGCGGTTCTTGTCACCTACGCGCTGCACCACGACATTGACCTGACCTGCATGAGCACCGCCGAGCTCGACGCCTTCGACGCGCCGATCAACGACGCCCTGCGGGAAGCCGACCGGCCGATCCTGCTCGATGTG
>JAIRTY010000716.1 GCA_031254715.1 Nocardiopsaceae bacterium
TATGTCCGTGATAGAGAAGGCTGGGAGCCACCACCTGAGAACCAACGACAAGGACATTAAAAATGCCAGAACTCCTCATCGACTTCATCACTTCGCTCGATGGCTATGCGGCTGCCGACGGCTGGCCGGGCTGGTGGGGGCGGGCCGGACCGAGGTTGCCGAGACGGTGTTCGGCATCCGCCGGCCCGAGGCCGGCAGCGTGCGCTTCGACGGCAGGCCGCTGCCGGCGGGCGACCCGGCAGCAGCGATCGCCCGGGGCGTCTGCATGATGACCGAGGACCGTAAGGACAGCGGCCTGTTCCTTGACATGCCGATCCGGGCCAACATCGCCGCGCCGAGCCTGACCCGGCTGCGGCGGGGGCCGCTGGTGAACGACCGGGGCAGCCGCGATCTGGCCCTGCACTACATGCGGCGGCTGCAGATCCGTGCCCCGTCGGCCGAGACACCGGTGAGCCGGCTGTCCGGGGGCAACCAGCAGAAGGTGCTGATCGCGATGTGGCTCGCGACCGACCCGCGGGTGCTGATCGCGGACGAGCCGACCAAGGGCGTCGACGTGGGCGCCAAGGACGAGATCCACCACATCCTCGCCGCACTGCGCGAGGAGGGGGCGGGCGTGCTGCTGATCTCGTCCGACCCGCGTGAGACCCGGCGGCTCGCCGACCGGGTCCTGGTCATGCGTAAGGGCCGCATCGTCGCGGAACTGCCCGGCGATGTGACAGAAGGAGAGATTGTCGCCTATGCCTCAGGAGCTTCAGGCGGGACAGCCGCCTAGCAGTCAGCCGCCGGCCGTGGCTGCGGGCGCGGGCCGTGTATCCTCCGGCCGCGTCCGCGATGTGGCCCGGCGGCTGCTGGTGCAGCGAGAGGCGGCGCTCGCCGGGTTCATCGTCGTGTTCTGCGCCGTGCTGACGTTCGCCAACTCGAGCTTCCTCACGGTCGGGAACATCGAAGCGGTCCTGCTCGGGGTGTCTGTCGAGGGCATGATCGCGGTGGGCATGACCGTCCTGCTGGCCTCCGGCGGGTTCGACCTGTCGGTCGGCTCGGTGCTGGCCTTCGGCGGCGTGGTGGGCGGCCTGATCGTGCTGGGCGGCGTGCCCGCCCCGGCGGCGATCCTGCTGGCGGTCGTGGTCTGCGCCGCGATCGGCTTGATCAACGGCTTCCTCATCGCCAAGGCGAAGATCAACTGCTTCATCGTCACGCTCGGGGCGCTGAGCGTCGTCCAGGGCGGAGTCCTGCTCGCCGCCGGCGGTTTCGGGGTCACCAACCTGCCATCGGCGTTCACGGCCATCGGGCAGAAGTCGATCGCGACCGTGCAGCTGCCGATCATCATCGTGATCGTCCTGGCCATCATCGGCGACTTCCTGCTGCGCCGGGGCCGCGTCTTCCGCTACGCCTACTACGTCGGCAGCAACGAGCGCGCCGCCCGGCTGACCGGGATCCCGGTGGAGCGGGTGCAGATGGCCGGCTACGTGCTCACCGCCGCGCTGGCGGGGTTTGCCGGGGTGGTCCAGGCGGCGCGGTTCGGGTCCGCGTCGGTGGAGGTAGGCCAGACCACGCCGCTTGATGTGATCGCGGCCGTGGTCATCGGCGGCGCGTCCCTGGCCGGCGGCGCCGGCACGGTGCTCGGGTCCATGCTCGGCGTGCTGCTGCTCCAGCTCATCATCAACGCGCTCAACCTGCTCGGCGTGGCGACCTACTGGCAGCCCATCGCATCCGGGCTGGTCCTGATCGTCGCGGTGGGCGTCGATGTCCTCACCGGCCGGCTCCAGACAAGCCGGCTCCGATCCCGGCTGGCACGGCTGCGAAGCAGCGCCTAGCCGCCCCGCAGCACAACGACAGCGACAAGAAAGGAAGGGCCAGCGATGGATCTCAAGCAGGTGGCCCGAAGAGATCTGCTGCGCGCGACCGGTGGCCTCGGCGCCGGCGCGGGCCTTGCGACGCTCCTCGCGGCGTGCGGGCAAACGGCGTCCGGCGCCTCGGCCAAGAGCTCGTCGACAGCCATGTCCAAGCCCAAGCAGGGCAACGGCACCTACATCGCGGTGTCGATGCTCAACAGCCTTCCCTACTTCTACGACCACCATCTCGGCATGACCATGGCGGGCAAGTGGCTGGGGGTCACCACGAAGTTCGTTGGCCCCTCCAACCTCGACCTCTCCGGGATGATCTCCGACCTGGACTCGGCCATCTCCGAGGGAGTATCCGGCCTGGTCGTGGTCGGATTCGACCCGTCCCTGGCGCCGTCGATCAACAAGGCAATCGCCGCGGGCATCCCCACCGTCACCGTGGACTCCGACGTACCCAACTCCAACCGCCTGTGCTTCCTCGGCACCGGCAACTACGAAGCCGGGGTGCTCGGCGCCAAGCAGCTGATCAAGCTCATCGGCGGCTCCGGGAAGGTCGCCCTGGTCACCAAGACCGGGCAGGACAACCTGAACCAGCGGGTGGCCGGCTACCAGGACACGCTGAAGAAGGCGGGCGTGGACGTGGTCGCGGTGCTCAACGACAACTCCGACCCCACCCAGGCCGCCTCCGTCGTGACCGCCGCGATGCGCCGCACCCCCGACCTGAAAGGCGTGGGCTGCGTGGAGGCCTCCGGCGGCAGCGGCGCTGGCACCGCCGTGCGCGAGGCGGGCAAGACCGGCCAGATCAAGATCGTCAGCATGGACCGGGACCCGGAGACCCTCAACCTCATCCAGAAGGGGATCATCCAGGCCACGGTCGCGCAGAAGACGGCATTGATGAGTTTCCTCGGCACGGTGGTGTGCCAGGCCGCGCAGACCATCGATATCCCGATCACCAAGGACAACAAGGCCTCCGGGATCACCGAGCTCCCCGCCAGTGTCGACACCGGCGTGGAAATGGTCACCACCGCCAACGCGAAGTACTGGCAGCGCTAACGAAGGCGAGGGGCGCGAAAGCGTGAAGATCACCAAGGTCGAGACCCTCCGCCTCGGCGAGATCCCCAACCTGCTGTACGTCCGGATCCACACCGACGAGGGAATCACCGGGCTGGGCGAGACATACCTTGGTGCAGCGGCCGTCGAGGCGTACCTGCACGAGACGGCGGCCCCGATCCTGCTCGGCAGCGACCCGCTGCGCATCGAGCACACCAGCGCGGCGCTGCGCGGCTACCTCGGATACGCCAGCACCGGCGCGGAAACGCGGGGCGCCTCCGCGGTGGACATCGCACTGTGGGACATCTTCGGCAAGGCTGCCGGGCAGCCGCTGTACCAGCTGCTGGGCGGGGCGAGCCGGGACCGGGTCCGCGTGTACAACACCTGCGCCGGCTACGAGTACAACCGGCGCCGGCCGGTGCAGGCGGTCGGCAACTGGGGCCTGCCGGACGGCAGCTCGCGCGGCCCGTACGAGGACCTGGACGCGTTCCTGCACCGTCCCGGCGAACTGGCGGAAAGCCTCCTCGACGAGGGAATCTCGGGGATGAAGATCTGGCCGTTCGACCCCTACGCCGAGCGCACCGGTGGCCACTACATTTCACCGGCCGATCTCAAGGAGGCGCTGGAACCATTCAGGAAGATCCGCAAGGCGGTCGGCGGCGGGATGGACATCATGGTGGAGTTCCATGGGCTGTGGGACCTGCCGGCCGCCAGCCGGATCGCCCGCGCCCTGGAGGAGTTCGAGCCGTTCTGGTTCGAGGACCCGCTGCGGGCAGACGATCTCGGGGCCCTCGCCGAGTACGCCCGCGCGACGGCCGTGCCTGTCACGCTGAGCGAGACGGTGTCCGGCCGGAGGGCCTTCCGCGACCTGCTGGAACGGCGCATCCCCGGGGTCGTGATGTTCGATGTGGGCTGGTGCGGCGGCATGTCGGAGGCCAAGAAGATCACTGCCATGGCCGAGGCCTATCAGCTGCCGGTGGCACCCCACGACTGCACCGGCCCGGTCGTGTTCACGGCCGCCGTCCACCTGTCCGTCCACGCGCCCAACGCGATGGTGCAGGAGATGGTGCGCGCCTACTACAGCGACTGGTACCGCGAGCTGGTGACCGCCCTGCCCCCGCTGGAGGCTGGTTACATCGCGCCTCCCGAGGGCCCGGGGCTCGGCACCGAGCTCGTCCCGGGCCTTGAGCGCCGCCCTGATGCCAGCGTGCGCATCAGCGACGGCCGGTGAGCCCGGGCCGGGAGAGCTTGCAGTGTTCGCTGCCCGCTGGTACGGCCGCCGGGATGTCCGGGTCGAACAGGTAGCCGACCCGGAGCCCGGCCCCGATGAGGTGCTGGTTGCCGTGGAGCTGTGCGGCCTGTGCGGCACCGACCTGGAGGAGTACTCCTGCGGCCCGGTCAGCGTGCCGGTCACCACGCCGAACCCGCTGACCGGCAGGACCGCGCCGATCGTGCTCGGCCATGAGATCGTCGGCACCGTGGCCGCCCGCGGGGCGAACGGGAACGGCCCGGCGATCGGCACCCGCGTGATCCCCGATGTCGTGCTCGGCTGCGGCGGCTGCTGGTGGTGCCGGCGGCACCAGGAGGGCCTCTGCCCCGACGGCGCGGTGATCGGCCTGCACGCCGACGGCGGCCTGGCGCAGTACGTGGTGTGCCCGGCCGACACGTGCGTCGTGGTCCCGGAAACGGTCGGGCCGGAGGTCGCGGTGTTCGCCGAGCCGGCCTCGGTGGCGGTGCGGGCGGTGCGCAAGGCGGGTGACCTCACCGGTGCCACGCTCGCCGTGATCGGCGCCGGCACGGTGGGCATGCTCGTCGCTCAGGTGGCCCGGGCCGCCGGAGCCGGCCAGGTCATCGCGGTGGATCCGGTGCCAGCGCGGCGCGAGCTCGCCGCCCGGCTCGGCGCGGACGCCGCCTTCGCGCCGGAGGAGGCCGCGGCCGGCGTGACGGCCAGGACCGCGGGGGCTGGCGCGGACGCGGTCCTCGAGTGCTCGGGCGCACCCGGGACCCTGGCGGCGGCGGTCCGGCTTGCCCGCGCCGCGGGCACGGTCGTTCTCGTCGGCTTCCGTGACGCCGATGAGCCGCTGCCGCTGCTGCCGGTGGTGCTCGGCGAGAAGCGGCTCTGCGGCTCGGCCGCTCATCTGTGGGACGAGGACGTGACCGCCGCGGTGCGGCTGCTGACCGCCGGCATCGTCGACCCGCGGCAGCTGCCGTCCGCCCGGATCCCGCTCTCGGAGGTGGTCACCGGGGGCTTCGCCGCGCCGCTGCCCGGCCGCAAGGTGCTCGTCGATCCCCGCCCACCGTCCTGACCGAGAGACAGGACCCCAAGACAGGACGCGCAGACAGGACCCGAAGACAGGAAGAGCCATGGTCGCGACCATCACCGCCGAACTCGTCCTCGACGCGCGCGCCCAGGTGGGCGAGGGCGCCACCTGGGACGCGGCGGCCCGCAGGCTCATCTGGGTCGACATCACCCGGGGCCTGGTTCATGAATTACGCCAGGACGGGCAGGCCCGCTCGTGGGACGCGGGCGAGGACGTCGGCGCCGCCGTGCCCAGGAAGCCGGGCGGCCTGCTCCTCGCGGTCCGCAGCGGCTTCACTGCCCTGGCCGACGACGGCACGCTGGCGCCGGTCGCCCTGGTCGAGGCCGATGTCACCGCCAACCGGATGAACGACGGCAAGTGCGACCCGCAGGGCCGGTTCTGGGCCGGCACCATGCCCTACCAGGACACCCCCGGTGCCGGGTCGCTGTACCGGCTGGACACCGACGCGAGCGTGCACCGGGTGCTGACCGCGCTCACGCTGCCCAACGGGCTGGGCTGGAGCCCGGACGGGAGCACGTTCTATTTCATCGACAGCGGCACGCAAGGTGTTGACGCCTTCGGCTTCGATCCCGGCGAGGGCGTCCTGACCCGCCAGCGCCGGGCGGTCACGGTCGAGCCCGCCGACGGCATGCCCGACGGCATGACCGTCGATGACGAGGGATGCCTGTGGGTCGCCCTGTGGGGCGGCGGTGCCGTGCGGCGCTACCGGCCGGACGGCACCCTCGACACGATCGTCCGGGTGCCGGCCTCCCAGGTCACCAGCTGCGCGTTCGGCGGCCCCGACGGCGCCGACCTCTATATCACCACCGCCGCCCACCAGCTCAGCGCCGCCCGGCTCGCGGCCGAGCCCCACGCCGGCGGGCTGTTCTGCTGCCGGCCCGGAGTCACCGGCCCTGCCGCCACCCCCTACGGCGGCTGACCACCGCAACGACGGCTGGCACCGGCGCGGATGCCCGGAGAACGAGAAGCCAGGATGGATGATGATGGCGGCGGAGGTGCGCATGAGGCTGGCCGGAAAGCGGGTCCTGGTGACCGGGGGCGCCCAGGGCATCGGGCGCGCGATCGTGGCGAAGATGCGGGCCGAGGGAGCCCGTACCGCGTTCTGCGACAACGACGCGGCGGCAGCGGCGCACACCTGCTCTGAGCTGGCCGCCAGCGGGGAGCCGGTGCTGTTCGAGGCGGCTGACATCACCAGCGAGACGGAGGTCGAGCGGGTCGTCGGGCGGGTCAGGGAACGGCTCGGCGGCATCGACGTCCTGGTCAACAACGCGGGCATCAACTCCTACTTCGATGCCGCGGCGATGACCGAGCAGGACTGGGACGGGGTGCTCGCGGTGGACCTGAAGGGCGCGTGGCTGTGCTGTAAGCACGTCCTGCCGTTGCTGCGAGCCGCCGGGGGCGGGTCGATCGTGAACATCGCCTCCATCCATGCCCGGCAGACCTGCCCGGGCATGTTCCCGTATGCGGTGGCCAAGTCCGGGCTCGTGGGCCTGACCCGCAGCCTCGCGCTGGACTGCGGCCGCGACAACATCCGGGTCAACGCCGTGTGCCCGGGTTGGACCCGGACCCGCCTGGTGACGGAGTTCTTCGCGCAGGAACCGGACCCGGTGGCGGCTGAGCGCCTGATCGCCGGGCAGCAGCCGCTGCAGCGCTTCGCGGAGCCGGAGGAGGTCGCGAACGTCGTCGCGTTCGTCGCCAGTGACGAGGCGAGCTTCATGACGGCGGCGGAGGTGTACGTCGACGGCGGCCTCGGGGCCATGCTCGCGACGTGACCTCCGCACCAGCCAGGACCCCGCCCGGTAATGAGCTCGTCAGCCGTCGCCGGTCTTGCGGGGCAGCCGGGCCAGGTCGGACACCGGGCCGAGGTGGCCCAGCTTGTCCGGATTGACCACGCCCAGGATCGCCTGCACCATGCCGTCGGCGACGTCGAGGGCGAGGACGTTGACCACGCGCCCGGCGGCGTCGTACGCCACCGCGCCCGGCTGGCCGTTGACCCAGGCCAGCCGGAGCGAGACGCCCAGCACCCCGGCCCGGCGGAACAGGCTGACGAGGTGCCGCATCACGGGCTGCCGCCCGGCCACCTGCCGCCCGGCCACCTGCGCCTTACCGCCGCCGTCCCCGTGCACCACCACGTCCGGCGCGAGCATGCCGAGCAGCGCGTCCATGTCGCCGCCCGCGGCCGCCTCGAAGAACCGGCGGGCGAGCTCCTCGCCCTCGGCCCGCCGCGCCGCGTCCGGAGCACGGTGGCCCGCCTGCCCCTCGGCTGCGATGCGCTGCCGGGCGCGAGCGAAGATCTGGCGGCAGTTCACCTCGGTCTTGCCGGTGATCTCCGCCACGTCCGGGTAGCCGTACCCGAACACCTCGCGCAGCATGAACACGGCCCGCTCCACCGGCGTGAGGGACTCCAGCAGCACCAGGAACGCCATGGACAGCGAGTCCGCCAGCTCGGCGTGCTCGGCCGGCCCCGGCCCGCCGACGGGCACGACGACCGGCTCGGGCAGCCAGTCCCCCACATACGTCTCCCGCCGCACCCGCGCCGAGCGCAGGTAGTTGATGCCCTGCCGGGTCACCGCCGTCGTCAGGTACGCCTTCAGGTCGGCGATCGTGGTTCCCGCCTGCCGCGCCCGGGTCAGCCCGAGGAACGCGTCCTGCACGATGTCCTCGGAATCCCCCACCGAGCCGGTCATCCCGTAGGCGATGGAGAACAGCAGCGGCCGGTACTCAGTCTCCGCGGCGCCGGTCACATCCGCCGGCCCGGGCCCGGAACCCCTCACCTCATCCGCCGGCCCGGGCACGGAACCCCTCACCTCATCCGCTGATCCAGGCACGGAATCCCTCCCGCCAGCTCCCATACCGCGGCTGGAAGCCGAGCTCCTTCTTTGCCTTCTCGTTGGTGTACCCGCGTGAGCTGGTCATCTGGGCGACGACGAACTCCCCTGCCAGCAGCCGCCCGAGCCAGGCCGGCATCCGCCGCGGCGGCTTCGCGCCCGCGACCTCGGCCAGGTACGGCAGCCACTCGGCGACCGGGGCCGGGTCGTCATCCACGACGTTATAGAGGCCAGGCTCACCGGTCTCCACCGCGGCGGCCGTTGCCGCAGCGGCGTCGGTGATCTCGACGAACGACCAGACCCCGGTCCCGCCGCCGACCACCGGCACCATCCGCTTCCGCACCGCCTCCACCATGAAGTCCCCGGTGCCCGGCCCGTAGAAGACGCCGTAGCGCAGCACGAGCCCCTCCGGTGCCTCGGCCGGCACCGTCGCCTCCACCTGCGCGATCGCGGCCGGCCCCTGCACGGCCGAGGGGATGGAGCGCCAGGCTTGCTGGTCCTGCTCGGTCTTCAGCGGTCCGGGACGCTCGTCCGGCCCGGCGCCCGCGTAGCTTTGCGCGATGACCCGGCGGGTGCCCGCCTCGGCGGCGGCCGCCAGCAGGTTGCCGGTGCCCCGGGTCCGGAGCGCGTTCGTGGTGGCGAACAGCTTGTCGGGATTGCGGAGGCTCTTCATGCCCGCGAGCGCGGTCATCTCGTGCACGATCACCTCCGGCGCGGCGGCCCGTACCGCCGCGATCACCGCCTCCCGGTCCAGCCCGTCCAGGACCACCGGCTCCGCGCCCGCCGCGCGCAGCCGCCCTGCCTTGCCGGGCGTCCTCGTGCTGGCGGTGACCTCATGACCCGCCGCGACCAGCCGGGGAACCAGGTGCCCTCCCAGAGCCCCGGTCGCCCCCGTAACGAAAACTCGCATGACATTTCCCTCCGGATAGCCGTCTCCCTTGAAGACAAGACACCCCCCGGAGCCGTGACATTGACAGCGATGGGGGGCGGTGCGAGGGTTGGCGCGGTGCGACTAATGTCCCGGTTTGCGAACCGGCGGGGGCCGGGCTTCCGGGGCATGGCTTAATCACCCGCAGGCTGCCGGCGCTGCCGGGATCGTGCGGGTTACGGCACGGGGGGAACCATGCCGAACGGGTCATCTTGTCGTCACGGGTAGCGCGTGTCGCCGGGCTGCTGCCCGGCTGGGGTACCGCGCCCCCCGGATTGAAGGACCGGGCCGCCGCCGCGGCTGCGCCGGGGCGGGCGCCACCTCGCGCGCGTCGATGACGTGGTAGTCATCGAGCACCAGCACGATCTCGCCGGCCACCGGCGCCAGGTCGTTGAGCAGCGTGGTCAGCACCGTTTCGATCGGGGGCGGCTGCGGCGCGGCCAGCAGGGCCAGCGCGTTCTCGCCCGCCGAGGGCGCCACCGTCCGCACGGCGGCGATCACGTAGCCCCAGAAGGCGGCCGGATCATTGTCGCCCCGGTCGAGCGAGAGCCATGCCGCCAGCCGGTCACCGCCAGCCCCGGCCGGCCCGGCCGGTCTCGCCGCCAGCCACTCGGTGAGCAGCGTCGTCTTGCCGAAACCGGCGGGCGCGGAGACGAGCACCAGCTTCGAC
>JAIRTY010000823.1 GCA_031254715.1 Nocardiopsaceae bacterium
GCCCGTTCGCCCAGGCCTGGAACACCGCCGGGCGGACCACGTAGTTGTCGGTGCTGAACATCGCGCCATGCCAGATGCCGCACAACTCGTTGCAGCGCACGGTGAACCGGCCGGTGTGATTCACGGTGGAAAAGGCGACATTGTCCACCCCGGGGTTGGCGTCGGACTTGACCCCGAGCAGGTAGGGCCAGAAGCTGTGGATCACGTCCAGCGAGGTCACGTGGAACTCGATCGGGGTGCCCACCGGCAGCATGAGCCGCGTGCTCTCCATGCCCCCGAACTGCGGGTAACGGTAGGTGAACGCCCACTGCTGGCCGATCACCTGCACCTCGAGCGTGTGGTTGCTGCCCGGGGTCCACACCGTCGTCGTGATGTTGCCGGCCGGCTTCCAGATCGGCGACGGACCCTCGCCCGAGCCGGCGCCGTTGGGCACGATCAGCTCGTAGGTGCCGAAGCCGAACAGGAAAAGCACGATCACCGAGGTGACGGTGATCCAGGCGGCCTGGATCCCGTTGTGCCCGTGCATCGCCGGCCCGTCGCTGTCATCGCCGGGCCGCCGCCGCCAGGTGATCAGGCAGTAGCCGAAGTAGATCCACACGCCCAGCACCACCGGGGTGCCGAGCAGGGCCATGACCGTGATGTCCCACTGCTGGCCGTGGGCCTCGGTCGACATCCGGCCCGGCGGCAGGTGCGGGTACCACACGAGCCAGATGACGAGGTCGGCGGCGACGGAGAGCACCAGCCAGACCGAGAAGATCCGCAGGAAATGGTTCGGCTCCCGGGCGTGGCCCGGGTCCGATGCCGGGGGCTGGGCCGCTGGGGCCTGGGACTCGGCCATCAGGCTGTTACCTCCATCTCGCCGGCCATGTACCCGAGGGTCTGCATCGGGCCGCCGTTACCGTCGAGGAACCCGCCCCCGCACGGGACGAAGCACTGCCAGCGCCAGGTGCCGCCGTGGTCCGGGGTCCGGAAGCTGAACTTCTCCAGCGTGTACGGGCCGGACACGCACGGCGAGTCGGCGCACAGGCTGGCCGACGCGTCCGGCGACCCGACCGGCACGAACAGGTTCAGGCCCGGGATCGCGAAGGTGTGCCCGACCGCGCAGTGGCTCCAGCCGTTGAGCGTCGGGGTCACGTGCATGGGCCCCTTCGGCTTGCCGGGGTTGTTGAACTGCTGGAACGCGATCACGTTGCCGGTCGTGCCCTCGGCCTGGGCCCAGAAGTTGTTGCGCGGCGGGGTGCAGCCGTCGTAGCCGTAGATCGTCACGTTCACGCGGGTGTTCTCCGGCACCTTGAACAGCGTGGTGTGCACCCACGAGGACTGCGCGAACGGGTTGCCGCCCGGCTTCTTCACGAAGTAACTGACCCAGTCGGGCTTGGTCGAGGAGTTGTTCTGCGGGTCCTCCTGCAGCACCAGGTTCACCTGGCCGCCCGACGCAGCCTTCGAGTAGTCCACCGTGGTGAGCGTGCCGCCGGAGCCGCCGATGTAATGAACGATCACGAAGACCGCGCCGACGACCACGGCGGCGAACGCCACCAGCAAGGTAACGACACGGGCTGTCACAGACACCGGGACCACCGCGTTTCCCGGTGGCGCACGACTGCGCACACGGAATAGCCGGCCGACTTGCCCTGCCGATCGTGGCCGGAGGCTCGTTATGGGCCCGATCTTGCGAGCAATCTGCCTGCAACATCAACAGGCAGGCCGCTGCATGACGAAATTGTCATGCAGGGTTACCTCACCCAGGGCTCACCTATCCCGGATGACCTGCGGCGATGACGGCTGCAACCGGAACGTTACCGGGCTGCGCCCGGCTCGTGACGCCTGCCACGAGGCTGCCGCCGCGGGCCTATGCAATGGTTTGCTACGCGCGTAATGTTTGTACCCGGATTACGGATGCCGCGAGATCAGAGGAGTACATTTCGGACTAGGGGCCCGCGTGCCCGCTGCCGCCCGGGCCGTGATCACAGGACGGGACAGCGGGCCGCCGGAGTGACAGGTGTGGCCGATGCGCAACGATCTGCCTGGGATCATTCCCGAGACGTATCTGCCTGCCGCCCGGATCCTGCTGGTCGACGACGAGCCGCGGATCCGTGACTTCATCAGCCGGGCACTGTCAGGCGCTGGCTACGCAATCGATTGTGCAGACGGCGGCGGTGAGGGCCTCCGACTGGCCCGGGCCGGCGGCTATGACCTGGTAATCCTGGATCTGGTCATGCCCGACATCGACGGCCGCCAGGTGCTGACCGAGCTGGTGGCCGAGCAGCCCGAGCAGGCCGTGCTGGTGCTGTCCTGCCTCGCCGACGTCGCCTCCAAGGTGGACTGCCTGGAACTCGGGGCGCGGGACTACCTCACCAAGCCGTTCTCGCTGGCCGAGCTGCTGGCCAGGGTCCGGGTCCGGCTGCGCGGCGAGCCGCATCAGCTCAGCGAACCGCTCCGGGCGGGGGAGCTGGTGCTTGACACCGGACGGCTGGAGGCCAACATCGGGCACGGCCCGGTGGCGCTCACCCGGCTGGAGTTCCTGCTGCTGCGGGAGCTGATGGAGCACGCGGGCCAGTCCGTGGCCAAGGAGGCGCTGCTGGCGTCGGTGTGGGGGTACGACTTCGATCCCGGCTCGAACGTGGTCGACGTATGCGTCCGGCGGCTGCGCAGCAAGCTGGGGTTCGACCTGATCAAGACGGTGCGCGGTGAGGGCTATCAGCTCGCGTCGTGAGCAGGCGCCCCGCCGGGCGGGCCTCGGGATCCCCAGGGCCGCGGCTGCCACCAGCGCCCGGCACCCCCTGGCCAGCCTCCGCCACCCGTCCCGCGGCGGGCTGCCGTTCATGCGCAGCACGCAGCATCACCGCGGGAACGGCCGGGGCTGGCGGCGCTCCTCCTGGCCGCTCGGCGTCGCCTGGGTGGACGTGGCCTGGGTGGCGTTCTCGATCATCAACCTGGTGGCGATCCTGGTGTTCGGGGGCTGGGAGACGATCCCGTTCCACTTCATCTGGATCAGCCTCACGCTGCTGTACGGCTACCGCGTGTGGTCGGTGCGGCCGACCCTGTGGGTGCTGGCCGTGGTCATGGCCACCACGTTCGCCGCCATCCTGCTCGACGTGCTGCGGGGGCTGCAGTCGGCGGATGAGCTGAACGAGGTGCCGCTGATGGCGGCGATGTTCTGGATGATGGTGTGGCACGCGCAGCGGCGGCTGGCCGCCGACACCGAGCGGGACAAGGTCAGCAAGGCCAACGCCCGGCTGGTGGCCAGCCAGCGCCAGTTCCTCCAGGACGCATCCCACCAGCTGCGCACCCCGATCACGATCGCGCTCGGCCACGCCGAGCTGCTGGCCGGCGAGCTGACCGGCCGCCCCGAGGCGCGGGATATCGACGTGGTCGTCGGCGAGCTGGCCCGGCTCCGGCGGCTCGGGGAGCGGCTGCTGGTCATCGCGGCGTCGGAGGACCCGGACTTCCTCCGGACGGAGCCGGTCAGCCTGGACCGGTTCACCATGGAGACGCTGCGCAAGTGGATGCCGACCGCGCCGCGCCGGTGGCAGGTCGGGCGGCTGGCACCGGCCACCGTGCAGGCCGACAGGGAACGGCTGGGGCTGGCGCTGGACGCGCTGCTCGAGAACGCCGTCCGGCACACCGGCGAGGACGACACGATCCAGCTCTCGGTCACCGCCGAGCGCGGCGGGCCCGCGCGTATGATCGTCTCCGACACCGGCGATGGCATCCCGGCCGCGGAACTCGGGCACGTCTTCGACCGTTTCCGTACCGGCTCTGGTACCGGCACCCGGGGCACCGGACTGGGCCTGTCGCTGGTCCGGGCCGTTGCGCACGCGCACGGCGGAGAAGTGCGGGTGCGCAGCACCCAGGGCGCGGGCGCTGAGTTCGAGCTCATGCTCCCGCTGGCCTCGGCCAGCGCCCTGCCCGGTACCGTCCCGGACAGCACCGCGGCGGAGCGCACCGCCGGTAAGGATGGCGTCCCGGCAGCCGGCCAGCGAGAGGATCAATGGACAAGCCGCCTGAGATGACCGGTGGCCCGGCGCCGGCCGGGCCGGCCCCGCAGGCTCCCCGCCGGTCCCCGGCCGCCTGGTACCGGACGCTCGGCCGCCGGGGCCGGATCGCGTTCGCGACGGCGGTGATCGCCACGGCCGCCGTGATCGCGCTGGCCGTAGCCAGCGTCGCGGCCGGCGGCGGCAGCCAGCCCAGGCCGGCGGCGGCGCGGAACTTCACCGCTCCGGTGCTCGGCCACCCCGGCCAGCACATCTCGCTCAGCTCGTACCGGGGCAGGCCGGTGATCGTGAACTTCTTCGCTTCCTGGTGCGCACCGTGCCAGAAGGAGACCCCGCTGCTGGCCCGGTATTACCGGACGGCCCGGAGCAAGATCACCGTGATCGGCATCGACGTCAACGATCGCTCCGCAGCGGCCCTCAGGTTCGTCCACCGGACCGGGGTGAGCTACCCGGTGGGCACCGACACCCCCCCTCGCACCGCCCTCTCGTACGGCGTCAGCGGGCTGCCGCAGACGTTCTTCCTCAATTCCAGTCACCGGATCGTCAAGCGGGTGTTCGGCGCGCTGACCCCGCGGGAACTGGCCGCCGCGGCCAGCCTGACCGGCGCGCGCGCCGGGTAGGGAGGACGCCAGCCATGGACGCCCCGGCCAGGACCGGCCCGCCGCACGTCCCGCTCCGGCATGGCGGGTGGCCGGTCCGCCGCACCCCGCGCTGGCTACTGCTGGCCGGCGTGCTGGTGGCGGTCGCGGCCGTGCTGGTGGGGCTGGCCGTGCACCCGTCGCGCTCCCAGCGCAGGGCCGACATGAACGACTTCCTGAAGTCCGTGACCACCGGTATCCAGTCGTGCGCGGGCGGCGTCCGGGAGTCGCTGACGGTACTCCGTGCCATCGACACCGGAGCCAGCCGCGATCGGGCGACCGCGATCCACGTCGCCAGCTACGGAGCCAGCAACTGCTCGCCCGCGAACAACATCCAGCTCGGTGACCTTGTCCTGTACCAGGTCCACGAGTCGCTCGCCCGGTTCCAGCTCGCCCGCGCCGTTCAGGGCCTGGTGACGTGGGCGTTCCCGTACGCGCAGCGGGTGCAGAACGACGTCGCCGGCGTGCTGCGGGCGCGCGGGCCCGCGCAGGCCGCCGACCGGGCCAGGCTCCAGCGCGACCTGCGCGACCTGAACGCCCAGCGGGCCCGGGTGCTCGCCGTGATCAGGCCGGCGGTCCAGGCCACCGGGGCCACCGGCAAGCTCCCGCCCCTCCCCGGCTGACCAGGCGTCAGCGGCGGGTACGGGCGCGTTGCAGCAGGCCGTGCAGAGCGTCCTGCTCCGGCGCGGACAGACCGGCCAGCGGCGAGTCCTGCTCGAGGAGCGCCAGCAGCTTGGCCCGCAACGTGCTGCCCTCCGGGGTGAGGATCAGTTGCCGGGCACGACGGTCGGTCGGGTGCGGGCGGCGCTCGACCAGCTGCTGCTTCTCCAGCTTGTCGACGACGAAGGTCGCGTTGGACGGCTCGCAGCTCATGCGCTCGGCCAGCTCGCTGGTGGTCATCGGGCCGGTGAGCTCTCGCAGCGCCGTGGCCTGCGCCGCGGTGAGCCCGAGCCTGGTCGCGCGTTCCCGCACGTGCTCGCTGATCTGCTGGGCCAGCCCGTTGACCAGCCCGCACAGTTCCCGTTCGGCGGTGACCCGCGCCTGCGGGGTTGTCATCCGCTCAGTGTAGCAACCGCGTAAAGCCTTAATATTTCTAGTTTGAATCTTTCAAGTTAGATAGATATGCTCCGGGCCCATGGCGAACAACCCGCACACGACAGGCAGGTACCCGGCAGCCATGGCTACCCCGCCCGCCGCCCGGCGCCCGGCGCTGATCCTGGTGTCACTGGCGCTGGCCCAGCTGATCATCGCCCTCGACTACAGCATCGTGTTCGTCGCACTGCCCGACATCGGGTCAGGGATCGGCTTCCGCGGCCAGGACCTGCAATGGGTGATCGGCGCCTACGCCGTCACCTTCGGCGGGTTCCTGCTGCTGGGCGGGCGGCTGTCCGACCTGCTGGGGCGCCGTCAGCTCTTCCTGACGGGGCTGGGACTGTACGCGCTCGCCTCCGCCGCCGGCGGCCTCGCCGCTACCCCCGCCGTGCTCGTGGCCGCCCGCGGGCTGCAGGGCCTCGGCGGCGCGGTGCTCGGCCCCGCCACCCTGTCGCTGATCACCACCATGTTCGCGGAAGGACCCGAGCGTCATCGTGCGCTGGGCGTGTGGGGGGCGGCCGGCAGCAGCGGGCTGGTGGCCGGCGCCCTGCTCGGCGGGGTACTCACCCAGGCCCTCGGCTGGCGGGCCGTCTTCTTCGTCAACGTCCCGCTGGCAGCCATGGTGGCCCTGCTCGCGCTCCGGGTGGTCCCGGCCGGCCCCCGGGCCGCGCGGCGCAGCGGACTGGACGTTCCCGGCGGCCTCACCGCCACCGGCGGCGCGCTGCTGCTGGTGTTCGGACTGGTGAACGGGCCGCAGGCCGGCTGGGCTGAGCCAGTCACGCTGGGCAGCTTCATCGCCGCCGCGGCGTTGCTCGCGGTCTTCCTCGTCATCGAGGCCCGCACGGCAGAACCGCTGGTGCCGCTGCCTGTCTTCGGTAACCGCAGCCTGCGCATCGGCACCCTGATCACCTTCATGTTCATGGCAACCTTCGGCGCCAGCGCCTACTTCATCACGCTGGCGCTCCAGCAGGTGCGCGGCTGGGACGCGCTGAGCACCGGACTGGCCTATCTCCTGCCCTGCGCGCTCGTCCTGGCCGGCACCCTGATCGGCGGGAAGATGGCAACCGCGATCGGGGTGCGCGCCACCCTGGTCGCCGGGCTGGCGACCGGCGCGGCTGGCACCGCGCTGTTCGCCGCCTTCCTCGGCAGCGGTTCGACGTTCGGCCAGATGAGCCCGGGCATCGTGGTGTTCAGCCTGGCGCAGGGCGTGGTGTGGACCGCGATGTTCGCCGCCGCGACGGCCGGGGTCCCCGGCCGGCTGCAGGGCCTGGCCTCCGGCCTGGCCACCAGCGGCCAGCAGGTCGGCGCGGCCGTCGGGCTCGCGGTCCTGGTGGCGGTGGCCAGCGCCGTCGCCGGTCCAAGCCCTACGCTCGGCAGGCTCTCGGGGGGCCTGCAGGCGGCCGAGTACACCTCGGCAGCGCTGATCCTGCTCACGGCCGGGCTCGCGCTGGCGCTGCCGAAGGCTCATCGGCCAGCAGTTCGGATCTGACCCCCTATAAGGGGTCAGATCTTAACGGGTGATGGCGGGACTGGGTCAGAAGCCGAGGGTTTCCAGGGCGAGCGAGAAGGCGTCGTCCCAGTCCCGGGCCGAGCGAGCCGTCCCGGCGGGGGGCGGCTTAGCCCGATCGAGCGCGGCCAGCGCGGTGGCCACGACGTCGGCCGGGCGGGGCGAGGTCACGCTGGCGTCGCCGAGTTCCAGCTCGTGCTGGAGGTTGTCGCGCCCGTGGCCCGGCACGACGTCGAGCAGCAGCAGCGGCCTGCCCACCGCCCTGGCCTCCGAGCATGTGTCACCGGAACTGGTGATCACCAGGTCGGCGGCGGCCATCAGGGCCGGGATCTGGTCGGTGTACCCGAAGGGGTGGATCCGGGGCTGACGGGCGGCCGCGGCCCGGAGCCTGGCCGCCAGCCGGGCGTTACGGCCGGCCACCGCCAGCACCTGCAGCCCGGCGGCGGCGAGGCCGGCGGCTGCCTCCGCCACCGGCCCGAGCCCCCAGCCGCCTGACATCAGCAGCACGCACCGGTCCGCCGCCGGCAGCCCGAGCCGGGCCCGGGCCTGCTCCTGCGAAAGCGGGCTGAGGAAACCGGGCCGGACCGGCGGCGGCACCAGCTGGACCCGGGCGAGCGGCTGGTAGCGGCGCACGGCGGCCTCCGCGGCCGGCGAGGTGACCAGGTAAAGGTCCACGTTGGGGTGCACCCACAGCCGGTGGGGGGTCACGTCGCTGCAGAACACGGCGTGACTGGTGCCTGGGTAGGCGCCGGCCAGCTGGCTGACCGCCGATGCGCCGGTGGCGAAGATGGACACCGCCAGGTCGGGCGGGCTGCGGTCGAAGCGGGCGCGCAGCCGCGGAACCAGCTGGCTGCTGGCGGCCCGGTCGGCGAGAAGGGCCAGCCGGCCGCCCGGCCGCAGCCCGGCGAAATGGAACGCGTCGTACAGCCCTGGTACCGCCAGCATGGAGCGGAACACGGCCTCCCCGGCCGCGCTGCCCCGGCTGCCGAGCAGCTCCATCGCGTCCAGGACCTCGGTGTCCCAGCCCCGCGTGGCCAGTGACCGCTCGCAGGCCCGGGCATGGACCTCGTGGCCCGTGCCCAGCGACCCGGACAGCAGCAGCGCTCGCGGCATGTTCGTGCTCCTCCCTCGCCGGTGCCTGGTACCCCGCCGTGCCAAGCGGGCGGACCCGCACCGGCGCCCATTCTTCCAGCGCCGGCACCTGGCCGGTGGCGGCCGGGGATCGGCCGGCGATGGGCAGCACTTCCGGGCGAGCCGCTGGCCACTGTGACAGGGTGGAATGCCGGGCAGCGACGCCGGGGAAGACGGGGAACTGACGGAGCCATGGCCGCAGCCAGCAGCGAAACTGGGCCGAGACGGCCCGCCCGCCGGTACGCGCTCGCCGGGATGGCGCTGGCCGCGGCCGCGGCTGCGCACGGGGCGCCCGGAGTGACCGCGATCGGGCCGGTGCGCGGGCGGCTGTTCCCGCGGCTGGCGGGGATCGGCCGGCCCGGCCACGTCGCGCTGACCTTCGATGAC
>JAIRTY010000045.1 GCA_031254715.1 Nocardiopsaceae bacterium
GGCGCTACGCGTCGCCCGGCTCGCCAGCGAGGCGGGGATCGTGCACGGCGTCGTCGCCGACAAGCTGTTCCTGCCGGGGATGATCAAGCTGCGCCGGCTCATCGGCGACGGCTTCCCCGGCCGCATCCTGTCGGCGCGGCTCGAGTTCGGTTACTGGGTGTTCGAGGGCGACGGCATCACCTGCCAGCGGCCGTCCTGGAACTACCGGGCCGAAGACGGCGGGGGCATCGTGCTCGACATGTTCCCGCACTGGCACTACCTGCTGACGGACCTGCTCGGCCCGGTCACGGCCGTGTATGCGCGGCAGGCCACCCATGTGCCGCGGCGGCGGGACGAATCCGGCCGGCCCTACCAGGTGACCGCCGGCGATGCCGCGTACGCGGTGCTGGAGTTCGGCAGCGGGGCGATGGCGTCGGTCAACTCCTCCTGGGCGGTCCGGGTGAACCGCCGCGAGCTGCTCGAACTGCAGCTCGACGGGGTGGCGGGCAGCGCGGTCGCCGGGCTGTGGCACTGCGCCGTGCAGCACCGGGTGTCGACTCCGCGAGCGCTGTGGAACCCGGACCAGCCCGACCCGGCCGACTACCGGGCGCAGTGGGCCGAGATGCCGGACAACGCGACGTTCGAGAACGGCTTCAAGGCCCAGTGGGAGCTCTTCCTCCGGGCCGCGGCCGAGGGCAGGCAGGTTCCCTGGGACCTGGCGGAGGGGGCACGGGGCGTGCAGCTCGCCGGGCTCGCCTCGCAGTCGTCCGCCGAGGGCCGCCGGGTCGAGGTGCCGGAGCTGGTGATCTGAGGTGACCACCGCCGTCGTCGCGCTGCCCGGCAGGGACCGGCCGCTGATCATCAGCGAACCCGGCTGGGCCACCGGCTATCCGCCGCCGGCGTCGCGGAGCGTCTACGCCGCCGCGCACGTCGCCGCCACCGCTGACGGCGGCATCGACTGGGAGTCGACCCTCGGGTTCCGCGATCATCTGTGGGCGCACGGCTTCGGTGTGGCCGAGGCGATGGACACCGCGCAGCGGGGCATGGGACTGACCTGGCCGCGGGCGCGGGAACTGATCGAGGCGACGGCGGCGCGGGCCGCCGCCAGCGGCGCGGTGGTCGCCGCCGGGGCGGGCACCGATCAGCTGCCGCCAGGCGAGCACCCGCTGCCGGCCATCGTGGCCGCCTACGAGGAGCAGCTCGGCGCGGTCGAGGCGGCAGGCGCGCAGGTGGTGCTGCTGGCCAGCCGGGCGCTGGCCGCCAGTGCCCGGTCGGCGCGGGACTACCTGGACGTCTACGGCCACCTGCTGCGGCAGGCCCGGCAGCCGGTCATGGTGCACTGGCTGGGCGAGGCGTTCGACCCGGCGCTGCGCGGCTACTGGGGCGGCGGGGACTTCGGCTCGTGCGCGGACACCGTGACCGAGCTGGTCGACCGGGCCGGCGGTCAGGTGGCCGGGATCAAGCTGTCGGTGCTCGACGAGGCCAGCGAGGTGTCGCTGCGGCGGCGGCTGCCCGCCGGGGTCCGCCTGTACACCGGCGACGACTTCCATTACGCGGATCTGATCAAGGGCGGCCCGGACGGTCACAGCGACGCGTTGCTGGGCGCGTTCGCCGCCATCACCGCTCCGGCCGCGGCCGCGCTGCACGCGCTGGACGCGGGCGACCTGGCCTCCTACGACGCCGCCATGGGGCCGACCGTGGCGCTGAGCCTGGCCCTGTTCGAGGCCCCCACCTTCCACTACAAGGCCGGGATCGCGTTCCTGGCCTGGCTCAACGGCCTGCAGCCTGAGTTCGTGATGCTGGCGGGCTGCCACCGGCTGCGGCCGCCCGGGCACCTGCTCCGGGTCACCGGGCTGGCCGCCGCCGCCGGGGCGCTGGCCCGCCCGGCGCTGGCCGCCGACCGGATCGGGCAGTACCTGCGGCAGGCGGGCCTGACGTGATCGGGCTGGACCGGCTGTCGCTCAACCAGGCCACGGTCCGCGGGCTGGACCTGCCGCAGGCGGCGGACCTGTGCGCCCGGCACGACATCCCCGCCATCGGGCTGTGGCGGGACAAGGTCGCCGCGTCCGGCCTGGCCCGCTCTGCCGCCGCGGTCCGCGCGGCCGGCCTGCACGTGTCCAGCCTGTGCCGGGGCGGCTTCTTCACCCACGCCGACCCGGCCGCCCGCGCCGCCGCCCTGGCCGACAACAGGCAGGCCATCACCGAGGCCGCCGAGCTTGCCGCCGACACGCTGGTGCTCGTCTCCGGCGGCCTGGTCCCCGGCAGCCGCGACCTCCCGCTGGCCCGCCGGATGATCGCCGACGCCATCGGCGAGCTGGTGCCGGCGGCCCAGCGGCTGGGCGTCCGGCTCGGCATCGAGGCGCTGCACCCGATGTTCTGCGCCGACCGCTGCGTGCTGTCCCGGCTGGGCGACGCGCTCGACATCGCGCTGCAGTTCCCGGCCGATGCGGTGGGAGTGGTCGTGGACACCTACCACGTGTGGTGGGACTCGGGCCTGGCCGCGGAGCTGGCCCGGGCGCAGGACCGGATCACCAGCTTCCAGCTCTGCGACTGGGTGCTGCCGCTGCCCGCCGACGTGCTGCTCGGCCGGGGCCACCTGGGCGACGGCACGATCGACTTCCGGCAGATCGCGGCCGGGGTGCTGGCCGCCGGCTACCGGGGCTACGCGGAGATCGAGATCTTCAGCCAGCAGGTGTGGGACGCCCCGCCGGACCTCACCGCTGACACCATCCGCCGCCGCTTCTCGGCCCAGCTCGGCTGATCCCGGCCAGCCGCCGCCGTTGACCGGCACCGGCCGCGGTGTTGTGATTTTGGTGATGTTATCTGCGAACGCGGCGTTATCGGGCGCCTGCCGGGACCGCCCGCGCAGCCGCGGCCCGCGCGGCCCTCCGGTCCAGGCAGGCACCGCCCAGGACCGGGCCTGTCATCCCCGTTCGCGTGTTCTGCCCAAAAGGAGCGTCATGTTACCTCGTACCACCCTGCCCAGCACCGCCCCGGACCGGGCGCGACGCCTGGCATGGAAGGCTGCGGCACTGGCCGCGGCGGCCCTCGCCGCGGTGCTCACCGCAGCCGTCCCGGCGCTGGCGTCGCCCGCGCCCGGCTCGTTAGCCGCCCAGGCGCCCGCGCCCGGGGTCACCCAGGTCAGCTCCGACCCCTTCGCGGCCGGCAGCGCCCCGGCCGCCGCGCACGCGACCGAGGTGGAGCCGGACACCTTCGCCTGGGGATCGACGGTCGTCACCACCTTCCAGACCGGCCGCGTCTTCGACGGCGGCGCCAGCGACATCGGCTTCGCGACCAGCCTCAATGGCGGCGTCTCGTGGACACACGGCTTCCTGCCGGCCACCACGACGGCGTCCTCGCCCACCGGCCCGTTCTTTGCCGCCAGCGACGCTTCGGTCGCCTACGACGCCCGCGACGGCGTCTGGATGACCTCCTGGCTGGGCCTGCATGAGAAGGGCGGGGGGATCGTGGATGTCATGCTCAGCCGTTCCACCGACGGGATCCACTGGAGCGCCCCGGTCACGATCTCGGCCACGGGGACCTTCTACGACAAGAACTGGACGGTCTGCGACAACAACTCCGGCAGCCCGCACTACGGCAACTGCTACACCGAGTTCGACAACGCAAGCGGCGGGGACCAGGAGCTGATGTCCACCTCAGCAGACGGCGGGCTCACCTGGGGCACGCCCACGCCGACGGCCGACAATGTCCATGGCCTGGGCGGTCAGCCTGTCGTCCAGCCCAGCGGGCGCGTCGTCGTCCCGTTCGAGGCCCTTGGCGGGCAGATTCGCTCGTTCAGCTCCGATGACGGCGGCGCCACGTGGAACGCGTCGGTGCTGGTCTCCCCGATCAGCTCGCATCGCGTCGCCGGGCTGCGGACCTCGCCGCTGCCCACCGCGGAAATCAACCGCGACGGCACGGTCTACGTCGCCTGGCAGGACTCGCGCTTCGAGAACGGTACGGCGAACGACATCGTGCTCAGCACCTCCGCGGACGGCACCACCTGGTCGCCGGTGTCCCGGATCCCGGCCGATCCGGTCGGCGGCAACGTCGATCACTTCATCCCGGGGCTTGCGGTGGACCGCACCAGCGGCGGCGGTCACACGCTGCTCGCGCTGACCTACTACTACGACACAAATCCTGGTTGCTCGGGCAGCAGCTGCCAGATCCAGGTCGGATTCACCTCCTCCACCGACAACGGAGCCACCTGGACCCCCCACG
>JAIRTY010000090.1 GCA_031254715.1 Nocardiopsaceae bacterium
GACTTTGTTTACGACCACGTTATGGTGATCGCCGATGAATTACATTTGCATTTTGCCAGGTTCGTTTCTTGAATCGTTGTAAAGGGAATGAAGACGTGCACATAATATGGTTGGCATGAAGGCTGTGGTCCACGACACGGACCGAACGTCCCCATGGAGTGGGTGCGTGGTGTCGTATTCAACCAGTAGTAGCTTATAGTCTTTGCTTTTATCATGACCCTACAAGCATTCAGGTGAGCGCATTGAGTGTTGAGGGTATCTTTTACTGGGATGTATGTGAAAGGATATGGGCGAATAGCGGAGCGATTTGACAAGCAGTGCTGGATCTCTATTATGAGTAATAAGCATAGGGTCATACTAAACTGCAGTGATTGTAATGGTGATCTTGACTAAAAGTAATGTCCGGCTATCAGTCTGAGACGAATCTGTCTTCATAATCAGTTAATGATGTGGTGGATATAATTAACGGCTGTAAAAAATAATGTTGTGATGACAGAGATAACAGTTTGTGTGTGAACTGTTGGTCTTGCTTTTTGGTAATGCGTCAGGTATTTTCAGATGCGGTTTCAACAGAGGATAGTATTATAAAGCAAGTTTTGGAAGAGGGGAAATTTAGAGGGATTTTTGTTTGCGTACTGAGGACTCCAGTTTGTTAATGGAGGATGTGACAGGGTGCAGGATGGGTAAAAAGAAGTGGGAAATTATACTCTGGCAGCATGGTGATAAAGTGTCTGGAATTGGAATGGGCGTGTATTAAGATTGGTCATATGTCGTTGTGATGGATAATCACTCTTTGGCAGTCTGCATACTTCCAAGAATGGTCAATTATCTGATCACAATCAAGCTTTCTGTTGCAGCATCGCCTAACTCGAGGCAGGGTGCTACGTATGGTGTCGTTTGACAGGGAGTTTACTGAAAACTGAAGACAGATGCAGGGCAAGCTTAGCGGCGTTGTGTACTTTCTTTTGGGTGATTCCCCGGCGTCTGAATTTTATATGCCGACGTTTCGGAACACTGTCCCATCTTCATAGGAAGGTAGGTGCGTGTACACGCACCTACCTGCCTATGAAGATGGAACAGAGTGTTCCGAAACGTCGGTATATAAAATTCAGACGCCGGGGAATCACCCAAAAGAAAGCACACAACATTCAGGACACGGCGAAAGTTTGAAATCAAGAAGCTTAACGGCCTTACATTTTCTGAAGTGATGTATATAAATTGCAATATATCGTACTCCTTGTTGCAGTAGGTGTTGGAAATGGCCTTTTTCAACTCCCAGACGCGCTTGATATGTTGTGAACAAATTATTGAATACTTTTTTTGCAAATTCTTGTCTAGAAATTGCTGATACTGCGTGACAAGTTTAATGGCAGCTGCATGACTCCCACACCGCCAGTCCTCAGGGAGCGCCGCCTGACTCGCGCGCAGCGGGTGCTGTCCCGCAAGGCCAAAGGGTCCGCCAACCGGGCCAAAGCCCGCCGCCGGGTCGCGGTGCTGCACCGCAAGGTGCGGGAGGCCCGGCTTGATCACGCGCACAAGACAGCTCTCCGGCTGGTCCGCGACAACCAAGCGGTCTACGCCGAGGACCTCGCCGTGTCCAGCATGGCCCGGACCCGGCTGGCCAAGTCCGTCCACGACGCCGGCTGGTCGCAACTGCTGCGCCTGGTGGAGGAGAAGGCGGAGCAATACGGGCGGACGTTCCACCTGATCGGCCGGTTCGTGCCCACGTCCCAAGCCTGCTCAGGGTGCGGGGTCAAGGATGGCCCCAAGCCGCTGAGCGTCCGCACCTGGACGTGTGTGGCATGTGGCATCCGGCACGACCGGGACGTGAACGCCGCAAGGAACATCCTCGCCGCAGGGCGTGCGGAGAGGCTAAACGCCTGCGGAGGCGGCGTAAGACCGGGGCAAGCCCCGGCGGCTGCTGGTGAAACAGGAACCCGCCGGAGCGCGGCATGAGCCGCGCAGGAGGAATCCCCGTCGTTCACGGCAGGGAGGACGTCAACTGAGAGCACCAGGATTCGCCGTTCCGGGCAATGAACCGGGCCGGCCAGGGCATCGCGGTGGCCTCCCTGATCGGCGCGGTGCTCACGCACGTCCGGCCGGACCGGGCGGGCGCGGCAGCGGGCATCCTGACCACCAGCCAGCAGTTCGGCGCCGCCAGCGGGGTCGCCGTCATCGGCGCCATCTTCTACGGCGCGCTCGGGGCGGCCACGTCCCGGGCAGCGTTCGTGTCCGGCATGGTGCCGGCCATGTCGGCGGACGCCGGCCTGGCCGCGATCGCAGCGGGCGCCACCCTGCTGCTGCCCCGGAGCCCTGGGCCGCTCATCCGAGCGACTGCGCCTGCCGCGTCGGCAGCCCCGCGGACCGCCAGGCCTGGAAGCCGCCTTCCAGGTAGGTAGCCTCGCGCAGGCCGATCCGGCGCAGGCTCGCGGCCGCGAGCGTGGAGGCATAGCCCTCCGAGCACATCACGATGATCCGGGAGTCGTCGCGGGCCAGCGCCGGGATCCGGACGTCGCTGTGCGGGTCGAGCCGCCATTCCAGCACGTTGCGCCCGATGATGATGGCCCCGGGCACTTCCCCCTCGACGATCCGCCGCTCCAGCGTCCGGATGTCGACAAGCACCGCGCCGTCGGTGACGGCGGCCAGCGCCGCCTCCGGCCGCATCCGTTCCAGGCCGCCGCGTGCCTCGGCCATCAGCTCGTCGATGCTGTGCGCCCCGGCGGGGAGCGGGTGGCTGGTCAGCTCGGCGGCGGACGCGGTGGCGTCGGCGAGCGCGGTCTCGGCGCCGCCGCGGCCGCGTGCTCCCTCTGCGCCGTCGATCGCGACCGTCTCCCTGGCGATCAGCCCGTACCCGGTCTCCTGGTAATAGGTCATGGCGAGCAGCGGCGGTGAGTAGGCGTGGATGCTGGTGGCCGGCCCGCCGCCGCCGTGCGCGACGTTGTGGACGTGACCCGGGCCGAACGCCACCGCCTGCCCGGCCATGAGCTGACGCCGCGACAGCCGCCGGCCGCTGCCCGCCCGGTACAGCTCGAGCAGGCTGCCCTCGGTCACGGCGAACGACCCAGACGACCCGCCATGGTCGTGCCAGTCGGTGTCCTGGCCGCGTTCCCAGGCGAGCAGCCAGACGTCGCAGCTGTTCGACCGGTGCAGCGGCAGGTACCACCGGACGTCGGGATCATGCACGACCAGGTCGGCCCACAGCTCACGGCGGGCTGCCAGGGTGACAGATATTGCATGCAGGCGGGCGGTAGACAACCGCCCGGCGCGCGGGACGAGTCCTTGGAGCGTGTCGGCGATCGCATCCTGGCGCTCGGGGCTGACGCCCCAGCCATGGCGTAGCCCTGCGCCGACCGTCTCGAAGGGTTCCTCGTCGCCAGCGCCGCCTCGGGTTACGACAGCGACAGCCACACGACCTCCTTCGATCCGCCCAAAATCATACATTCGCGCAGGTCTGCGGGAGTGCTCCGGGGCGGGTGCAGTGCCGCTCGTTATCCGGCCGGGGCGGCGCGGCGGATCGGGGCGAAGGTCTGCACCGGGTCCTTGGTGAGGAACTCGCTGATGAGCAGGTTGCACAGGTCCGGCTTCTCCACCAGCAGGCCGTGGGAGGTGCCGGGGACCACGGCGAGCTCAGCGTTGGGCAGGCTGCGGTACATCTCGCTGGCATGTTCCGGCCGGACCTCGTCGTCATCAGCGACCATGACCAGCGTCCGGCAGGTGAGCTCGCGCAGGTCGGCGGGGGTCAGAGCCGGCTCGCGCGCGTGCATCGCGGCCAGCTTGGCGACGACCACGTCGTAATGATCCGGCCCGTCGGGGGAGATCCCGGCGTAGCTCTGCCGCAGGAAATCCGGTGGCTCCCCGTCGAGGACCCCGGCCTCCCAGCCGTCGTGGTGGAAGACGCCGGTGGCGAACACCAGCTGCCGCACCAGGTCCGGGCGGCTGAGCGTGACCAACAGGGCCAGGGTGGCGCCGTCGCTGACGCCCAGCAGGTGAACCGGCTGGCCGATGACCGTCTCGATGAACCTGATGGTGTCCCCGGTCATCAGCTCGAAACTGATCGGGCCCTCGACGTCGGGCGTGCGCCCGTGCCCGCGCTGCTCGGGCGTGTAGGCATGGAACGATTCCGAGAGCGCTGCCAGGGTGGGAGCCAGCGCGCGGGCGTCAACGCCCGCTCCGCCGGGGTGCAGCATGACGAGCGGGTCGCCCTGCCCGCGCTCCTCGTACCACATCGAAACGGCGCCTAGCTCGGCGACGGGCATGGCTGTGTACCTTCCCTCGTTCGGAGAAATGAGCCCCGGCGCGGCGGTCAGCGGGAGTTCCAGAAGTCACGTTCCCGCACGACAAGCCCATCGGCCCGGAAACGCAGCAACGACACTCCCGCCAGGTCCTCGGTACCCCCGTCCCGCAGCCTGGTCTGCGCGCTCCAGGGCACCGCGGCCTGATCACCGTCGACGATCGGCTCGCCGAACCGGCACTGCGCCGACTCTTCCTCGGCGAACACCCGGGCCAGGTAACCCGGCTCGGGATCGCGGAACGGATGCTGCTGCCACATCGCGCTTCCGGCGTACAGCGCGCTGATAGCGGCCTCGTCGTGCGCGGGCCAGCCGCGCTCCCACACCTGTGCCCATCGCTGGGCTGCCTCTCGCGTGTCCACGCGCTCACCCTAGACACGGGCACCGACAGCTGGGATCGGCCCCGGCCCGGGCCGGGCCGCGAGACAGGCGGCAACCGTCCCGGGCCCGTTAGGCGGACGGCGCCCAGAGCCGGTCGGCGTCACCGGCCGCGAGCCGGCCCCGGTAGACGTCGATCTTGTGGTCGATGAGCGTGAGGTTCTCCAGCGCCTCGGCGATC
>JAIRTY010000319.1 GCA_031254715.1 Nocardiopsaceae bacterium
TGTGCTCTTCCGATCTGGCCGGCGCGCAGCGGCCGGCGGCGGGGAGCTGACACCGGCCGCCAGCCAGCCCGCTCGGTTGACACGCCGCCCTGCCGGATGGCGAGGCGCCTGAGATCAGCTCCCCGGCCGGGGCGCAGCCCCGCGGTTCAGGTCAGTCTGGGTCCTAGCGGGGCGGGGAGCGCTGCGAGGTCGCGTACCTGCTGGGGAGGGAAGCCGGTCCACTGGCTTTGGGGGTCGCGGGCGGTGTGCAGGTGACGGTCGAGGAAGTGCTGCCAGCGGCGTAATCCATCCATGGCAGTCGTGAGGTCGAGGTGGCCTGCTTCGATCGCGTCGGCGAACTCGTCGAGGTCGAGCAGGCGCCGGAGGCGTCCATCGGCGGGGACCAGGACGTTGATGTACAAGTCCCTGACGGTGATCGTGTCCTGCGCGGCTGTGACGTCGACCAGGCCGACATACCAGGTTCCGGGCGCGCTGCCGGCTCGGTCAGCGCCATGGGTGGATCGCCGGGCGGGAAGCGACATGCTCACGCCGAGGTCCAGCAGCACGAACACGCGCTCCAGCCGGCTGCGGCCCGGCCACGGAATGAAACGGGCCGGGAGCTTGAACTCGTAGGCGAGCGCGGTATCTGCGCGGACACCACGCAGCGGCCCGGACAGCGGGACCGGATCGCCATAGCGGCCCTGCCAGACCTCAACCTGCTCCATGAATTCTCCTAAGCGTCGCCAGGCCCGGGCGCCCAGCCCTGTAGCTGCGTGCGGCGGCCGCCGGGGGGCTCGCGGAAGTAGCGCTTGGCGCGCTCGGGATTACTCGCGCGGTACCCATAGCGCAGCCGTGCGAGCGGGTCCTTGAATGCCTCGACAGGTTCAAACGTGGCCACCGAGACTGGCTAACCCGGGTCGTAATCGACGTCCTCGATCTGCCAGCGAGCCAGCCGGCACCTTCACCACCTCGTACTCCTCGCTAGGCGGCACCCGCCGCCGGGTCGTCCGGCCAGCCGGAGCACGCGGTGCTTGGTGTGGCGGGAGACTATCCGCCATGATGCCCGTCGGCGGGTTTCACCGAGGCCGGATGGCAGGGCTGCCAGGTCAAGTGGTGTGGTTCCTCCGTTGCCCCTCGCTTGGCCGGACGGGATCGCTGAGATGCTGCGCTCAGGGTGGCTGAACGGCATCAAGCGGCTGCCTGTCAGCTACCGCTAGGAACCGCGTAGCTACATGAGCTGCGCCAGCCAGCGGCGGGTGACCTCGCCCTGGGCGGCCTGGAACGCGCGAACCGTCGGTATCCCGGGCGGGGGCGGCTGGAGGGAGCTTGCGGTGAAGTAGCCGGCCAGCGCGCACACCAGCGCGGCCAGGCTTTCGCGGCTCGCCGAACGCCCGGCACGCGACCGGGCGAGCAGCTCGGCCGGCTGCGGGCCGCCTTGCATCGCGACGCTCGGCGCCAGCAGCACGACGTCGACGAATGCCGCGCCGTGGCAGGCGTGCGGCCAGTCAATGACGACGACGCCGCCGCCGGTCACGAGCAGGTTGTCGGCGCGGATGTCGGCGTGCAGCAGCGTCGACCCGGCCGTGTGGGCGGCCCAGGTCGCCTCCATCGCTGCGAGATCGGCCAGCCGGGCGCGCGACCAGGGGTCGAGGCGCTCATCGGCGGGACCTTGGGCCAGGCTGCGCCAGCCGGCGAACTCCGTGCCGAGGTACTGCTCGATGGAAGGGGCGGTACCCGGCGCGGGCGTCAGCGCGTCCGCCAGCGTGTCGAGCATGCCGAGGACCTGACCGACCTGGTCATCCTGCCAGGGCAGGGCGGGATGCCGGCCGTCGATGTCATCGAGGATCAGCGCGAACCATGACCCGTGATCGACGGTTGCCCGCAACCGCGCCGCCGGCAGCTGCCCGGAGCTGATCAGCGGGTCAAGGTCAGCGAGGATCCTTGCTTCCTGCCGGTGCAGCCGCGGGGTGTCGGGATTCACCTCGGCCGAGGCCGCCTTGACGAACCACCGCCGCCCGTCGGTGCAGCGGACGCGGGCCGCCAGGCCGGGGCTGAACCCGCCGGGTGCGGTCGCGGCCTCGGCCACGGCGGCGCCGCAGGCGCGCTCGATCTCCGTCCGCACCTTCTCGGGAACGTCCGGCCAGTGGACCCTGGCCCCTTCGGCTGGCGGTCCTGTCACGCCGCTAGCCTGTCGCTACGGCCAACGGTCCCGCAAACCATTTGCTGCCGGGCGGGCTGCCGGCTGACCTCACCGCTGCTTGCCGTCCAGGAACAGCGCGACGGCCTTGTCGATGCGCCGCTGACGGGTTTCCTCGCTCTTGGCAGCGTTGATGTTGTCGACGTGGTACCGCTGCATGCTGTTCGACAGCTTCCCGAAGAACGCCCCGGCGCGTTCATTGGCCGCCATCGCGGCGGCGAAGTCGGCCGGAACGTCCGCCTCCCGCGGAGTGCCGGAGACGGTCAGCGTCACCCGGATCGGGTCTCCGCCCGTCAGGCCGGTGGCCTTGCGGATAGCGGCGCTGATGCTGATCATGTGCCTGCCGTCCATCACCGCGACGGTATTCCGGTACTCGTAGCCGTTCACGTTGACCAGCACGGGCGGGCGCTTGCCAGCCGCGAGCCGCTCGATGGCCTCTGCCGGGACCACGATTCCGGTGTTGTTGCCGGTCGCGGTGACGGTCGTCTCGAATGTCACGCTCGCTGGCTCAGGTGCCATCTGTGCTCTTCCCCTCTCGCCCATCGGATCCGCCGGGAGACTGCAGCGGGCCTGGGTCCGCGCCAAGTGTCTGCTGATCCATAGACGTGCGGCAAGCGCCCGGCTCATCGGCCGCTTCCGGCGGGTGCCGTGGCTCGGTGAACGCGCTAGGCGCGTGGTACGTAGTCTCAGGGAAGGACGTGCTGGCAGGCCAAGCCGGCGCGGCGGCATGAGCCGCGGGAGTCCCGGTGTCCATTTCGCAGGCCCAGGTGCGGGCGGGTGCGGCCGCAGATCAGGCAGGAACGGCTAATCCGGGCCGGGGCCTTGCGGCTGCCGGCAGCCGGGCCGGAGCCCGGCCGGCCTGGCGGCGGCTGTGCCTGTCCTCGTTCGCGCTGGCAGGGATAACGGCCGTGATCGTGTGGGCGGGGGTCGCGGACCTGCTCCGGCAGGGCCGCCTGGAAACCGTCCTCAGGGCAGGCTGGGCGGAACTCGCAGCTCCCCTCCTGATAGCCCTGGTTGTCGCGACCGGGATCTGCGAACGGATCTGGCCGGCGGAGCCGCGCCCGGTCCTGGCGCGCGGCCACGTTCAGGATGCGTGCTACCTGGCTCTGCATGCGATCGTGGTGATCCCGCTGATGACGTTGCTCAGTGTCGGCGGGGCGGCGCTGATCGGCGGTCACGCGGGCTGGCTCGAGCTGCGCGCGACCCAGCACTGGCCGGGCTGGCTGCTCATCCCGCTCACCATCGTGGCCATGGATGCGGCCAACTGGCTGGCCCACTTCGCCGATCACCGGCTCGGTTTCCTCTGGCGCTTCCACGCCCTGCACCACAGCCAGGAGGAACTGAGCGTGCTCACCTCCTTCCGGGCCCATCCGCTGATGCACACGACAGGGTTCCTGCTAGCGACGATCCCGGTGGTGGTCCTGATGCCGGGCCGCCCGATCGCACCGGTGCTGATCACGGTCTATGTCTGCATCGGCACGTTGCAGCACGCGAACCTGCGGTGGACCTTCGGCCCGGCCGGCCGGCTGATCGTGAGCCCGGCATACCACCGGCTGCACCACGCGCTGGAGTATCAGAGCATCAACCTCGGCGTGGTGCTGACCATCTGGGACGTCCTGGCAGGCTGCGCAAGGTTCCCCGCCCGCAGCGGTGCCGTGGGGCGGACCGGCCTGGCCGGCCGGCCGGTCCCGGTCGAGCAAGCCAACGTCCGCGCGCCGGCGCCGCTGCTCGTCGCCGAGCAGTTGATCGAGCCCTTCCAGGCACACCGCTGAGCGGTCCTCCCGGCCTGGCGGCCGTGTCAACCGGTGGCGATGCATGTGCGTCCAGCCAAGGGGGCAAGCGGCTCAGGCCGATCCGCGCGGGTACCTGGTCAGCGGCACTGGCTGAAGCGTTCGTATTG
>JAIRTY010000322.1 GCA_031254715.1 Nocardiopsaceae bacterium
CCCGATACCAGCCACGCCAGGTCGGTGATCCGCTGCGCGGAGATACCGCGGCTGCGGGCGAGGGTGCGGGTGTCGGCGACCGCGCGGATCGCCTTGCCGGCCCTGGTGTAGCGCAGCAGCGCGGGGGTGGCGATCGCGAATACGACCCCGATCGCCCGGATGACCAACTGCGAGTGAGTGAACGACATCGGACCGACGTGCACGACGCCCGGCATCGACGCCGGGTAGCTCACCGGCAACGGTCCCCAGATCAGCTCCGCCGCGTACTCGACCAGCAGGGCGACCGCGATCGTCACCACCACCATGCCGAAGAACGTCGTACCCCGCCGGATGAACGGCGTGAGCAGGCCCCGGTTCAGCAACGCTGAGGTTACCGCCCCGAACAGCCCGGCCAGTGCCATCGCCACCCAGATGTTCAGGCCGGCCTGCGTGCAGATGTACGCGATGAACGCGGCGAACGTCATCTGGGCGCCGAATGCGATGTTGAGCACGCCGGTGGCGCTGAACTGCAGGGTGAAGCCGACGGCGGCCGGCAGGAGGGTCGACGCGGTGACGATGCCGAAACCGAGGGAGGTTAGCACCGAATCCATGACCGTCTCAGTCCTCCTGCCGGCCACCAGAGCCGTAGGTCACCCGGCCGCCTTGACCATGAGGTCGGTGGGCACCGTGCCGATCTGATGCGGGTTCCCGCCTTCGGTCAGCGCGACGAAGGGCGTGGCGATGTTGTGGAACTTGTCCAGCGCGATCGGCCCGAGAGCACCGACGTACTGGATCTGGTGCCCCGCCGCCAGCGCCTTCTTACCGGTGGCGAAGTCGTGCACGACAGCCTTCCCGGCTCCCGGCTGGGTCAGGCCCATGATGTCTTTGTTGAAGTCCGTCGGCTTCGTCGAGTGCGCTTGCAGCATTGCGAGGGCGACCAGGTTCGAGGCGTCGTAGAAGGACAGCGTGAACGGGTCGTGCAGATACTGCTTGGAGTCGGGCACCTGCGAGCTCGCCGCAGTCAGCGCATGGCTGAACGTTTGCCAGCCCGGCTGGGTGGAAGCCGGCGTCGCCGCCTCGAACGCCGTGAAGCTGCTCAGCGAGCTCGCCCCGATGGCGCCAGTGACAGCCTTGATCCAGCCGGGCTCCTCCTCAGTCTCCACGACATAGGTCGGGGGCAGCTTGCCCATCTGCTGCTTGAGCTCGGCCAGGAACGTCGCCGACTCCGGCGCTCCCGCGTCGTAGAACATGACCTGCGGGTGGGCGGCCGCTACCTGCGCGGCTTCCGTGCTGTAGGACGTCTGGCCGGGAGTGAGGCTGACGTTGGCCACGATCGTCCCGCCGAGGGCCTTATACCCGGACTTGGACGTCGGGCCGTCGGCCTGCGCCTGGCTGCCGGTGGCGAACACCGCGGCCGCGCGGGTGAGCCCGTGCTTCATCGCCCACGCTGCCATCGAGTAGCCCTCGTCAGCGTCCGGTGGCACCAGCCGCCAGAAGTACGGGTTCCGCTGGTGGTCGAACTGGGCGTCGCCGCTCATGGGGAACGACGGCAGCTGCGCCTGCTCGAGAATGCCGATGGTGGAAAGGATTTCGTCCGAGCTGGGTCCGAGCACCGCCACATCGGAGCCGCTGTGCGCGGTCAGCGCGTTCGCGGCGGGCACCGCATCTTGCGGGTCGCCACGGGTGTCTGAGCTCGTGCAGGCGAGCTTGTGGCCGAGGACCCCGCCGGCCGCGTTGATGAAGTGCACAGCCGGGTAGCAGCCCGACAGCGCGAGCGGGCCATACGAGGCGTCGGACCCGCTGAACGGGTCGAATGCAACGAGGTTGAGGGTGCCGCCAGCGGAACCCGAGGCGGCCGAGGCGCTTCCTCCCGAGGCGGTCCCGCCGTAGGAGTTGCCGCCACAGGCTGCCAGGGTCATTGCGCCGACGGCTGCCGACGCCACGAGTGCCGTCAAGTGCCTCGGCCTGGCGGTGCGCCGACGTGTGCCGGCGTGCTGCTGAGGATGTCTCACGTTGTCCGCGTCCTTCCCTGGGCTCGGGAGATAGTCCCGGGTGTCCGCCTGCCACGCGAGCGATGGTCAGAGAGCCCGGCCACGACGCCGTGCCGCGCGCTCTCCTGCTCGCCGCTCGTCCGCAGCTTGCTGGAAAGCGTGCGCTTCCTCACCGCGAGGCGTCCATGTACACAGTGCACATGATCACCGTCGCGGCGTGGGCGCCGTGCCCAACCTGGCGGGTCGCGCCGCAGAGTGCGGGCGCGAGCCGGCGGGCGGCTCACATTGCCCGTGTGCATGGTGCATGGGGGCGAGCCCCGCGCGCCCAGAGATCGCGAGTTCAGTCCCGGACGCCGGCCTCGGCGATGTGCTTGGCGAACGCGTCGAGGGCGGCCGCGCCGACCGCCTTGTCCTGCTCACCGTTCCCGCCGCTGACGCCGACGGCGCCGACGATCTGCCCGTCGTACTCGATCGGGAAGCCACCGACGAAGATCGCGAACTTCCCTGGCAGCATGTGGCTGATGCCGAACGCCTCGTTGCCGGGGAGGGCTGGCCCGTTCGGCGGCTCGTTGAACTTGTGGGTAGCCCGCTCGTGCCCCGCCGCGGTGAAAGCCTTGGCCACGGCGATGTCGACGCCCGTGAGGCGCGCACCGGGCAACCGGTGCAACGCAACGACGTTGCCGCCATCGTCACTGACGCAGATCGTTTGCTTCACCCCGATCTCCTCCGCCTTGGACCTTGCCGCTGCCAGCATGGGCAGGGCGTCGTCGAGGTCGATGCGGTAGCGCTTGTGCACGCGGACTCCTTCCGTCGTGGCCCGATGCCGGGCTGTGCCGCGATCGCAGCGTCCGCCCTGGGCATGCATTCCTCGGATGCTGGCCAGGCCACATGATCAGCAACGCTGCGGCGGCTGTCGAGCCTAACCCCACCCGGCCACGGTGCACCAGAATGTCCGGCCGCCCGCCCCGTGACCCGCCGCCAGGAAAATACCGAACTGAAATTCGGTAAATTCCCTGCTAGTTTGCGGGTAAGTCGGCTTGCTCGGTGGGCGCTGCGTGCGCCGCTGGCAGGGCCGCCTGGTCGGGCGGGCCGGCCCCGGGACCCAGTTCCCCTGACACCTCCGCGTCCACCCTGGCCAGCAGGTCGATGCGATACGCCAGCCAGATCCTGAACATGGCCTCAGGCTCCCGCACGTCGAGCTGCAGCAGCCGCGAGGCTCGCTCCAGCTTGTTGAACAAAGTGTTCCGGTGAAGGTGAAGCCGGCGGGCGGCGGCGTTGACGTTGCCCCCTGATTCGATGTAGGTGAGCACCACACCGAGCAGCCCATCCCCAGCGGTGTCACGTCTGCGCAGGGGTTCCAGCACGTCGTGGGCGAACGCTAGGGCATGCTGGCTATGGCTGAGGTCCGCGAGCGCGGCGTAGGAGCGCAACTCAGCGTAGCCGCAGGGCCCCTTCAGGCCCAGCCGCTGGGCGATGCCCAGTGCCAGCCGCGCTTCCCGGTAACTGGCGGCGACGCCGGCGGCTCCGACGGCCGCGCGGCCGAAGGCGGCGAGCACCTCCGGGCCGACCCGCTTGCGGACCTCGCCGAAAAGGGCGCGCCCGAACGCGGCGAGCATGGCCTGCTCGGCGGGCACGTCACGAGGGGGGCGGCCCGGGCCGAGTTGGGCAACCACCACGAGCAGATCGCCCACCGCTGTCGCGAGTACGGGCAGGCCGGTTGCTGGACGCATCCGCCGGACGCTGAGCAGCAGGCTGCCCTGCCGCTCGAGGCCAGCGGGGGTGCTGGTGTCGAACGCTCCGGACACCGCGATGACGCCGTACGCCGCACCGACATCGAAACCGTGATAAGCCGCCCGGGAAGCAACCTCGTGCGGGTTGCTGAACCGCGCGTGCAGCAGGGCGTGCACGAAGTCGCCGCGGGCGCGCTCAACAGCGGCCTCCACGCTGCGCAGCCGCAGCATCTCGGAGCCGGTGATGGTGGCCGCTTCCCCGGCGAGCACGAGGTGCTGCGCCAGGTCATGGCGGTGCGGGGGGTGCTCACCCTCCAGGAGCAGCAGCCAGCCGTAGTTGGTGCCACCGAGGACGATGGGGGCGGTCACCACGGTGAGCTCGCCCCCTGGTGTGGCTACGGTCAGCGCCGTCGCCCTGGTATGCGGCGGGTCTATCACCAGCTCCCCGGAGGCGATCGTGGCGCGGACACTCGCGACAACCTCCTCCGCGAGGCTTTGCTCGACGTCGACCAGGTCGATCGCGAGGAACTCCAGGTGCGTGTCCAGCACGAGCACCGAGCAGCCGCTGAGGCGGCGGACCTGGTTGGCCATCGCGGACAGCCCGGCACCGCGGTAGAGCACCTGGCCGAGGGCGTGGTGCACGTTGACGCCGTACTGAAGTACGTGCGCGGCGTTGGCCAGGTTCTTCTCGGCCACGAGATGGCTCAGAGCCAGGTGAGCGGTGTGTTCGGGCAATCCGAGCAGGGGAAGGCCTGCGGCGCAGGCGGCCTTCCGGAGGAGCTCGCCAGGTTCGATCGCGTTAACCGCCAGGGCGGAGACCCCCCGGGCGTGCAGCGTGGGCACCTCCCGGCAGAGGGCGTCCACCACGGCCGGGGACAGGTCCTCGTCGACATGGACCAGTACGTGCTGCACCGCCTCGGTGCCGCGGGTGGCGACCGACCATGGCAGGCACCAGGACACGGGACGTTCGAGCGCGTCGTGATCGGCGACCACGGTGGCGGAGCGCAGCAACGGCTCCTCCAGGAGCAAGCCGAGCGTTACCCGCTCCTGGTCACCCAGCTGGGCTGGCGTCATGGCGCCTCCCTGGGAGGTGGCATGGCTGCCGGTTCCGGGATCCGGCGATATGTCCGGCTCCCCTGTACATGGTGCACACGATAACCCGGAAAAGCGTGTGCAGGGCGTCCGTATGCTCGCCCGTTGGGCCATCCGTACGCTGAGGCTACGTCGATCACGGATCGGGCACGGGCGCCTGTTCCGAACGTCCGGCGACGCATAACGGCGAGGAGGCACGGTGGCAGAACTCCTGGACCGGGACGACTTCCGGGCCGCACTGCAGCACGCACTGAAGGGGCGGGAAGCTAAGGACGCCTCCTTCAGCAAGGCGTGGGCCGACGGCACGCTCAAGCGCGACCACTTCGCGCGCTGGGCGGAGAACCACTACCACTACGTGGGGCCGTTCGCTGATTACCTCGGCTACATCTACGCCAACATGTCTGACGACTACACCGACGCCAAGGACTTCCTCCTGCAGAACATGTACGAGGAGGAGCTCGCGGACATCCGGCACACGGACCTGCTGATCCGCTTCGCGGAGGCGTGCGGCACGACCCGGGAGCGGGTAGAGGACCCGAACAACATGAACCCGGTCACGCGCGGGCTGCAGGGCTGGTGCTACGCGGTGTCGACCCGAGAGCACCCGGTGGTCGCGACCGCCGCCCTGGTCATTGGCCTGGAATCGCAGGTCCCGAGCATCTACAAGAAGCAAATCGTGCCGCTGCGCGAGGTCTACGGGTTCACCGAGGACGAGATCGAATTCTTCGACCTGCACATCACCTCGGACGTGGTGCATGGCGAGCGCGGCTACCAGATCGTGCTGGACCTGGCCACCACCCGGGACTTGCAGGACCGCTGCATCAAGCTGTGCGAATGGGCCGCCGACATGCGGTTCTCCTACACCCGTGCACTCTACGACTTCTACGTTAAGCCTGACCTCAGTCAGGGCTGAGTGACGGCTTCGGGCAGGGGCGGAACCCACTCCTCTCCGTCCCTGCCCATTCATGTCTGCGAAGGAGCTGTCGTGACCGATTGGGTGCCGGTGACGGCCGTCAGGGAACTGCAGCGTCGCAAGAAGAGCTTGGTGCAGGTCGGCGACGAGTCGATCGCGTTGTTCATGGTGGGGGAACGCGTCTTCGCGCTCCGCGACGTCTGTATCCACGAGCAGCGGTCCCTGTCCAAGGGCGCGATCCTGCGGGGCCGCGTGGTCTGCCCCGGGCACCAGTGGCAGTTCGACCTGGAGACTGGCTGGGTGGAGGAGCAGGAACGCTGCCAGCCCACCTACGACGTCAAGGTAAAGGACGGCACGGTGTACGTAGTTCCGGTTCCCCGCATCCGCGTGACCGACGCCGGCTCGGCAGTGCTGGGCTCGCAGTGACGAGGTCTGTCGCGATCATCGGGGGCGGCCAGGTCGCGGCTGTCGCAGCCCGCACGCTCCGCCGGCGCGGGTTCGACGGCGCAATCACAGTCATCGGTGACGAGCCGCACCTGCCTTACCAGCGCCCGCCGTTGTCCAAAGGATTCCTGCAAGGCCGCGAGCAGTCCGGCGACCTCATCCTGATCGACGAGCCATGGTGTTCCGATAATGCCGTGGATCTGCGTATCGGCGTGGCGGTCACTGGACTCGACGCCTTCAGCCGGCGCGTGGGGCTTGCCGACGGGTCGTCCGTACGTGCGGACAGCGTCCTGTTCGCCACCGGCGGCCGCCCGCGGGTGCTGCCCGGCATCACCAGCGAGCGGGTCGTTTACCTCCGCACGATCGACCATGCGATCCGCGTGCGCGACACTCTGCAGCCGGGATCCCGGCTCATCACGGTCGGCGGCGGGTTCATCGGCGCGGAGATCGCCGCCTCGGCGCACATCGCAGGCGCCGACGTGACCATGATCGAGATGCTGGACGTGCCGCTGAAGCGCGCGCTCGGGCATGAACTCGGTGAGGTCTGCGCCCAGATCCACCGGGACCACGGGGTGACGGTGCTGACCGGCGAGTTCGTGGAATCGGTCCGCGACGTGACGGACGGCGTCGTGGTCCGCACGGCGGCGGGCCGGGAGGTGGAAGGCGATCTGGTCGTCGTTGGCGTTGGGATCGAGCCGAACGCCGAAATCGCCGCGACAGCCAACGTCAGCGTCGACAACGGCATCGTGGTCGACGAGTTCTGCCGCACCTCCGTCGATGGCATCTTCGCGGCCGGGGACGTGGCGAACCACGATCACCCGGTCTTCGGGGCGCGCGTCCGCGTTGAACACTTCGACAACGCGAACCGGCAGGCGGCCGCCGCGGCGATGTCCATCATGGGACGCCGTGCCGCCTACGACAACGTGCACTGGTTCTGGTCGGATCAGTACGAGTTCAACCTGCAGTACGCCGGGCACGCGCCGGTCTGGACCCAGGCCGTCATCCGCGGCTCGGTGACAGCGCGGTCGTTTACCGTCTTCTACCTGCAGGACGGGGTCGTCAAGGGTGCGTTCGCCATCGACCGCGGGGAGGAGATCGTGTGGGCCAAGGAGCTGATCGCGGCGCGGGCGACGCCGGACCCGGCCAAGCTAGCCGACGAGGACCTCGACCTGGAAGGGCTGGTACCGCTGACATGACGCAGGCCTCCGGGGCGATCATGAGCAACTACATCGCCGGTGAGTGGGCGGCCGCGGCCTCCGGCGGCACGTTCGAGCGCCGCAACCCGGCAGCCACGACGGCACTGGTCGGCACGTTTCCCCAGTCAGAGCAGGCGGACGTCGACGCGGCAGTCGGATACCTGGCAGCCCGGCACGGCGAGTGGGCCGACGTGACGCCCGAACGGCGCGCCGCGATACTGCACCGCGCCGCCGACATCTTGGAGTCGCGCCAGGAAGAACTGGCCCGCGAACTGGTCCGCGAGGAGGGCAAGACCCTCGCCGAGGCGGCAATGGAGACCCGGCGGACGCCCGCGAACCTGCGGATGTATGCCGCCGAGGCCTTTCGCCTGACCGGGCAGACGTTCCCGTCCGGGGACGGCGCTCTCGTGCTGACCCTGCGCCAGCCCGTCGGCGTGGTCGCCGCCATCACCCCGTGGAACTTCCCGCTGAACATCCCCTCCCGCAAGCTCGGCCCGGCACTGGCTGCGGGCAACGCCGTGGTGTTCAAGCCGTCGGAGGTCACGCCGCTGCTGGGACAGCGCCTCGTGGAGGCACTGCTGTCGGCCGGAGTCCCGGCCAGCGCCCTGGCCCTGCTCCAGGGCGGCCCCGCTACCGGCCGGGCGCTGGTCGCGCACCCCGATGTCGCCGCGGTGACCTTTACCGGTTCCACGGCCGCCGGCCAGGCGATCCACGCCGCGGTGGGCCCGGCCCGGCGCTGCCAGCTGGAGATGGGGGGCAAGAACGCTGTCGTGGTGCTCGAAGACTCCGACCTGGACCGGGCGACCTCGGTCATCGCGAAGGGCGCGTTCGGGCTGGCCGGCCAGGCGTGCACGGGCACCAGCCGGGTGATCGTGCACGAGGCGGTCCACGACGATCTGGTCACCCGGCTGGCCAAGTACGTGCTCGACGTCCGGGTCGGCGACGGCCTGGCCCCCGGCATGCAGATGGGCCCGCTGGCCACCGACGCGCAGCTGGCCAAATTCCTCGACTACGTAGACGTCGCCCAGCGTGAGGGCGCCCATCTCGTCATAGGCGGAGAGCGGCTCGACGACCCGGGACACGCCGACGGGTATTTCGTCCGGCCAGCGGTGTTCGACAGCGTCACGCCGGAGATGCGGATCGCCCGGGAGGAGGTCTTCGGACCTCTGCTGGCGTTCCTGCGTGTCTGCTCGGAAGAGGAGGCCGTCGAGGTGGCGAACGCGACCGAGTACGGCCTGTCGGCGGGCATCATCACACGCGACGTGGCCAGAGCCCTCCGGTTCGCCCGGCAGGTGCAGGCCGGCGTGGTCAAGGTGAATCAGCCGACCACCGGCATGGCCATGAACGCGCCATTCGGCGGAATGAAGAACTCCAGCACCCAGATCTACAAGGAGCAGGCCGGGGACGCGACGATGCAGTTCTACACAGTAGATAAGACTGTGTACGTCAGCCCCTGACGCACGGCCGCCAGGACATCGAACGGATGACCGAGACGCCATGACGATGGACAACCCGCAGCAGCCGGCCGGCGCCGGCCCGGCCGAGGGCGGCGCCACCTGGGTGCGGGTGGCACGCTCCGGGCAGGTGCCGGAGGGGTACGTTCGGCGGTTCTTCGCCGACGGAGTCGAAGTGGCCGTCGCCCGGTTCCAGGGCTCGGTATACGCCACCTCGAACTACTGCACGCACCTGGACTGCCTGCTGTCCTCGGGGAAGCTCATCGATGACGGCATCCAGTGCTCCTGTCACGGCAGCGTGTTCGATCTGCAATCAGGGGAGCCGATCTACCCGCCCGCCACCGTGCCCATCGAGACATTCCCGGCCCGGGAGTCCGATGCGGAGATCTTCGTGGCGATCACGGCGGCCGATCGGGAGCACGGCGGCCGGCGGCGCAGCTTCCGCGCCTCGGACACCCGGGCACCTCGCCGGGCACCCTGACAGCGGATCACCCGGCTCACCCCGTCACGTGCGCCCGGATCATGAGGCCGGCGCCGGGGCCGGGTTCCGGCCGGCGTAGGTTCCGGCGAGGCCGAGCGCGGCCATGACCAGGCAGCCAAGGAACAGCAGACCGTAGCGCTGCGCTCCGCTGAGCGTGATGCTCACCCAGGCCGCGCCGATCGCCGACCCGGCGAAACGGACCAGATTGAACAGGCCGAGCCCGGTACCGACCCTTCCTGCCGGGGACCGGGTCGCCCCGGTGGCGGCGGGAGTCTGCACGAACGCCACGCCGATGCCGGCGAGCACCAGCACCGGCTCCAGCCACCAGTCGTGGACACCGGTGCCGAACTCCAGCAGGGCGAACGCCTGCGCGCCGGCCAGCGTGACCAGACCAGCCCGCAGCGCCCGGCCCGGTCCCCACCGTTCCGCGCACCGCCCGGCCACCGGCGCCAGCACCATCATGGCCGCAGGCAGTGCGAACACGAGGACGCCGGCGTGCCCGGTGTCCATACCCAGCTGCCTGGTCAGGTAGAGCGGGACGCCGAGCAGCATGGCACCGAGGCAGAACATCTGCGCAAACACGGCCAGGCTGCTGCGCAGATAAGACGGCTCGAGCAGCAGTTGCGGCGGGATGAAGGGCCTCGCGCGCTGGCGGATGCCGAGCAGGAACGCCGCCAGCAACCCGGCCCCGGCCGCACCGGGCCCCAGCACCACCGGCGACGTTAGCCCCCGCACCGGCACGGTCGACACCGCACCGATCAGGAGGGCCGCCCCGCACGTCAGCGACAGGGCGCCGCGCAGATCCATCGGCTGATGCCTGGTTGTCCCGCGGGGCAGCAGCACGAGCGCACCCAGGGCAGCCAGAACCGCCAGCGGCACTGTGGGCGCGAACACCAGGCGCCACGACCAGGCGCTGGCGATGAGCCCGCCCAACGGCGGGCCCACCGCCTGGCCGAGCCCGTTGGCCGCCGCCCACACACCCAGCGCGCGGCCCCGGCGCTGGTCCGTGTAGACATCCGTGATGATCGCCATAACGGTGGGCAGGATCGCCGCGGTCCCCACCCCCTGCAGCACGCGGAAGGCGATGAGCGCCGGCAGCGTCGGGGCGCTCATCGCCCCGGCGCCGCCCAGCGCGACAGTTCCTACCGCCCAGCAGAACAGGCGGCGGCGGCCTGCCCGGTCACCGAGCCAGCCGGTCAGCGGCATCAGCACCGCGAAAGTCAGGTTGAACGCGATGACAACGAAGGCACCGTGCGACAGCGGGACCCGGAAATAGGAGAGGACCTGCTTCAGCGGCACATTGACGATGTTGTTGTTCAACGTTCCGAGGAACGTGCCGGCCATCAGCGGTGCGAGCGGCAGCCATTGCCGCAGGCTCCGCGCCCGGTCGTCAGCCCCCGAGGCGGTGGCGCCGGTCAGGGCTGGCGGGCTAGCCGACACCCCGTGCCGGGGCCATCATCAGCCAGATCCCCGCGGTCAAGTCCAGCGCCACGGGCAGAGCCGGCTCGCGCGCCTGCACCTCAGACATGAGGTCCTTCCCAAGCGTTGAGTCCTCACCGGGCGCCAGCGGGACCCTTCGAACGTAGAGGCCCGGTCCCCGCCCGCTCCATGTGAAATCTGCACAGGATCCCGCTCGATCCGTATGCATCGTGTTGGTGCAGTTCCGCTCCACGGCTTACGCCGGTTACTAGGGGTTATGCAACAAAATCTGCAACATTGCAGGGATTGACAGAAACTTGCGAAACAAGGAAGGTACTGTTCCACAACATTGTGGCGGTAGTGCACCCTCCTCTACCGCGTACAGCTTCCTGACAAGGCGGTGCGGCGATGGTGTCCATGCGCGATGTCGCCGAAGCGTCATGCGTATCGGTCTCGACCGTGTCTCGTGCCCTGTCGTCCCCGGGCATGGTCGCGGACTCGACGCGGGTCGCTGTCCAGGCGGCCGCAGAGAGGCTCGGCTACCGGCGGGGCCGGGGTATGGCGAGGCCCACCCGGCACGGTCGCATCGGCATGGTGATTCCTGACCTGGAAAACCCGTTCTTCGGTGCCATCGGCAAAGCTGCGCAGGCTCGCGCTCGCGCAGGAGGCTTCTCCGTATACATCGCCGACACCGACGACGACCCGTCTCTCGAGGGCCAGGTAGTGGCCAGCATGACCGAACAAGTCGACGGTGTGCTCATGTGCTGGCCGCGGGGGGCGGATGCGGAAATCGAATCGCTTGCGCAGACCACACCCATGGTCCTGGTGAACCGGCAGGTCCCCGGCGTCCCGTCCATCACCTTCGACAACGCCGGCGGGCTGCGTTACGCCCTGGACCACTTAATAGCCCTCGGCCACCGTGCTGTGGCGTACGCCGGCGGGCCAGCGGGGTCGTGGGCGAATCAGCAACGTCGCCTGGCGTTCCTGGCCTTCGGGGAGGACAAGCCCGGCCTCGAGCTCATCGAGCTCGGCAACTTCCCGCCCTACTTTTCCGGCGGCGTCCTTGCGGGTGACCTCGCCGTCGCGAGCGGCGCTACCGCCGTGATCGCCTTTGACGATGTGATGGCGCTGGGGGTACTGGAGCGCCTCCGCCAGCGCGGCCTCCGCGTCCCGGCCGACATGAGTGTGGCCGGCTTCGACAACACGGCGGTCTCCGAGTACGTCTGGCCGAACCTGACGACGGTGGACTTCCCCAGGGCGCGTATCGGCCGGTCAAGCGTGGAGTTGTTGTTGAGCGACCCGCTGACGGCACCCTCCATCGCAAGCGGCGAGTCGAGCGTGCTGCCGGGACACCTTGTCGTCCGCCAGTCCACAGGCCCAGCTCCTGCTGCCGAGGCACCGGATGCCCCGGCAGGCGGGACGACGTCAACGAAGCATGTGCCGTACTCAACCCCAACGGCAGGCAGAAAGCAGCGCCAGCAGGCCGGCATCCGCCGACGGGCAGACAAAGGGAGTAA
>JAIRTY010000415.1 GCA_031254715.1 Nocardiopsaceae bacterium
TGCCGGGTGCCCGGGCCCGGTGGGGAGACCGGGTCACCGGGGCCGCCGCGGGCTCGCCCACCTGAACCGGCCGCCCCGCGCACCGCACCCGCCGGGCCAGGCTGTGTTACGGCCGGTCGGGCTTCCGGCCCACGCCGCCCAGCAGCCACGTCCGCCCGGCAGCCGAGGTAGCGCGGCTGGGCCGCCAGTCCGCGACCGGCACCAGCCCGGGCGTCACCAGCTCGAACCCGTCGAACAGCGCCAGCACCTCCGCGCGGGTGCGGAACGCGCCGCGCGGCGAGTCGGATCGCCCGTAGATCTGCCTGACCTGGGAAGCCGGCCCGCTCCCGCCGGGCACCTGCTCCGCCACGCCGTGCGAGAGGGCAAGATAACTGCCGGGCGCCATCGCCTCGCGGAACGCCCGCACGATCCGGCTGGCATCGTCGGCGAAGTGCAGCACCGAGAAGAAGAGCACCGCGGCCGGGCGGGAGAAGTCGATCAGCCCGGTGACGGCCGGGTTGCCCAGGATCGCGCCGGGATCCTCCATCGCGGCCTCGACCACCTCGACGTTGCCCGTTCCGGGCAGTAGCGCGCGGGCATGCGCACAGACCACCGGGTCGTGGTCGACGCACACAACCTGGGCGCCCGGCGCGGCCGCCAGGGCTATTTCCGGAACGTTCCCCCGCGTGGGCAGCCCTGTGCCGATGTCGATGAACTGCTGAATGCCGGCCTCCCCGGCGAGGAATCCGACCACCCGGCCGAGGAAGGCACGGTTCTCCATCGCGACCCGCCGGATCTCGGGGGCATTGGCCAGGACCTGCTCCGCCGCTTCCCGGTCGGCCGCGTAGTTGTCCTTCCCGCCCAGGTAGTAGTCGTACATCCGGGCCGTGTTCGGGGTCCCGGCAGCGGATGCCGAGGGGGTGCCGCTCGCGGCTGCCATTGCGTCGCCTTCCGCGTCAGGTGCCGGTCAGCCGAAGCGTACCGGGCAGCCGACCGCGTACCGGGGCAACCGACAGCGCCCCCGCGCAGCCGTTCCAGCCGCGAAACGCCCCAGGGCGTCTCTAGCTCCGGCGGGTGACCCGGATCTTCGACTGCTCGTGGGGGAGTTCCTCCCAGTCCGTCATGAACTGCGCGTTCAGGCCGTGCTTGGCGGCCAGTTCGAGCAGGGTCTCGGTGCGGTAGTAGAAGTCTTCCCGCAGCACCTGGTGCTCGGTCCCATCGGTGCGGTCGAAGGTGAAGTCGAAGATCCCGTCCCGGGTCATGACCCTGCCCACGTGCGCCAGGCACTCGTCGATGACGCCGATCGGCGAGTGCGAGAACACGCTGTGCGCGTGCACGACCGTGAACCGGTCCGCCGGCAGGAACTCCAGCCGCAGGTCAGTGACCACGCTCAGGTGCGGCAGCTTGCCCTGCAGGCCGTACTCGGCGATCGTCTGCTGGGCGGCCACCAGGATGTCGGGAGAGATGTCGATCCCGTAGTAGTGGCCGGGATCCAGGTAGTCGATGAACAGCCGCCCGGCGCGCAGGTTGCCGCAGCCGATCTCCAGCATCCGGTCGCCCGGCTGCAGGCCGTGGCCGGTCAGATAGTCGAACTGGAGCTGGCCCAGCTCAAGCCAGGACGTATGGCTATGGCTGCCGACCGCGCCTTCCTGGCTGCGGGAGGAGTCCGACTTCATGACCGCGCGGTAGTAACTGACGTGGTCGGGACTCTTCATGCTCAGCAGCGCGTCGCGGCTGCGCCGACGTGCGTAGGGCAGGACCCGTCCCGGGTGCCGCAGTGCGTAGCCGACCTTGAAGGACAGGCGCGAGCGATCATGTGATGACACGGCAGAAGTCTGGCACGGGAATGCCCCGGAAGCACCCTCAGGCGTCAGTTATGCACGGATCGCCGGCCCGTCCGCCGTCGCAAGCCTGTCGCCCGCGTGGCGGCCGGCCTCCGCCGGGCGGTCCGCCGGGACGCTCGGCAGCCGGTCAGTCGGCCTTGGCCTGCCGCATCCGCCGGGTGGCGAACCGGACCGCCAGCAGCCGGGCGGTCTCGATGCCAACCCCCATGACCACCGCCCAGCTGAGCGCCTCACCGATGCCGACCTGCGGGTCGTGCGGGTCGTTCGGCGGCTCCCGGCCGGTGACCTGCTTCCAGCCAAGCGTGATGAGCTTGCGGGCCGCGAAGGCGGCACCGAACGCGGCAGCGGCGCCCAGTGCCTTGACCATCCCGTCCGCGCTCTTGTCCGACATCCGAGGCTCCTTCCTGGCCTCCGGTCCCTGGCCACCGGCCGGCCACCCGGGCACGGCCCGCGGCCCGGGCGGCTGTCAGTCGATCATCCCACGGGCGCTCCGCCCGCCCGGGCCGCGGGCCGTGACTTCTCGATCGCGGCCGCCAGCTCGGCCGGGCGCCTGGTGCCGACCAGCCAGTACGGCACCCCGCCCGGGTCGCCGATGAGCTGGATGTAGACCGCTCCCTTGAGATATGGCCGGGTCAGCACGAACGCGTGCGGGTCCGTGCGCGGTCCGCGCAGTTCCCGCACCTGCGCCGGGCTGAGCGGGCTCACCTCGCCTGCCCGGGCGAGCGGGAGCCGGGCCCGGCCAGCCCGCAGCTCGCCGCCGGTTATCTCGATGGCCGGCCGTCCCCAGCCGGCCAGCAGGGCCGCCAGCACCAGTCCCAGCACGACGTACCCGGCCGCGGCAAGTCCCCACCCCAGGCCCGCGTGACCGGCCTTGGCAAGGGTCCAGACCAGCGCCGCGGCCAGCTCGGCTCCCAGGACGAACGCGGTCACCGCGGTGATGAGCCACCAGGCGGCCGGCACGCGGAGGGGCTCGTGGTAGACGCGCATGGGTCTACGGTACTGGTTACATGGAGGGGTGCTTGGCCGATGGTGGCGGCGGGATTCCGGGCACGGCGGCGCTGAGGCGCCGGCGGCCGGGGAGACCAGCGCTCCCGGCGACGGGAACGGGCACGCCACCGGCACGGTGGAGCCGGCCGCCGCCGCCCCGCGCAACCCCGGCCCGCTGACGCCAGAAGCCGCGGCCTCGCGCAACCCTGACCCGGTGGACCCGGAGGCAGCCGCCCCGCGCAACCCCGGCGCGCCCGCCGATCCCGCGCCGCCCGCCGCCGCGGGGCCCGAGCCTGGGAACGGGCACGCGCCCGGCAGCCAGGGGCCGGAGCGCACCCAGCCGGGCTGGCGGGCGGTGCCGGGAGACGCGCAGGTGCCCCGCTGGCTGCAGCGCGCCGCCGGCTGGGGCTGGCGGCTGCTGCTCCTCGGCGTCGTCATCTACCTCGCCTTCCGGATCGCCGCCGCGCTGCGGGTGGTGGTGCTGCCCTGCATCGCCGCGCTGCTGCTCACCGCGCTGCTGCAGCCGCTGCTGCACCGGCTGCGGCGGGCCGGCCTGCCCCGGCTCGCCGCCACCTGGTGCACGCTGCTGATCGCGGTGGCGGTGCTGGCCGGGGCGGGCACCCTGGCCGGGACGCAGACCTCCGCCGCCTACCCGACGCTGGTCCGTGAGACCGGCAACACCGCGCGGGTCGTGCAGCGGTGGCTGGCCGGACCGCCGTTCCACCTCCGCCAGGCCGGGCTTGAGCAGCTGTCCAACCGGGTGCTGACGTTCCTCAAGGGACACCAGGCCATGGTCTTCGGCACCGTGCTGACCGGCAGCAAGATCTTCCTTGAGGTGCTGGCGGGGATCGTCCTGATGCTGTTCGTCACGTTCTTCCTGCTCAAGGACGGCGAACGGATCTGGGCGTGGCTGACCGGCTTCCTCTCGCCACAGGCCAGGCAGCGGGCCGCTGGCGCTGGCGGCGCCGCCTGGACCGTGCTGGTCCACTACGTCCGGGGAACGATGGCGGTGGCCGCCATCCACGCGGTGGCGGTCGGGCTCGCGCTCTGGCTGATGGGTGTGCCGCTGGTGTTCCCACTGGTCATACTGGTGTTCCTGGCGGCGTTCGTGCCGCTGGTGGGGATCCTGGTGGCCGGGACGGTCGCGGTCGTGGTCACGCTGGCAACCCGCGGCTGGCTCGCGGCGGTGGTGCTGATCGCCGTGTTCGTGCTGGAGAACCAGCTGGAGAGCCACCTGCTGCAGCCGCTGGTGGTGGGCCGGATGGTGCGGCTCCACCCGCTGGCGATCATCCTGGTGCTGGCGGTCGGCGGGGTGCTCTACGGGATCCCCGGGGCGATCGTGGCCGTGCCCGCAGCGGCGGCGCTCACCCGGGCGGCTCCCTACCTGAGCGGCCGCGCGCCGCCAGGCAGACCGGATGCTGACGCGCGGAAGGAAACCAGCTGATGCCACCCGTGAATCAGGCCACCCGCCAGCCCGGGGGGACGGCCTCCGCCGGTTCTCCCGCGAGCGACCCGGTGGACGTGCTCATCAAGCGGATCGACCAGGGACTGCCGCTGCCGGCCCGGGCACACCCCGGCGACGCCGGCGTGGATCTGCACGCTGCCGCCGACGTGGAACTGGCGCCCGGGCAGCGCGCGGTCGTGCCCACCGGGGTAGCGATCGCCCTGCCCGACGGGTACGCCGCGTTCGTGCACCCGCGGTCGGGACTGGCGGCCCGGCACGGCGTCACCCTGGTCAATGCGCCGGGCACGGTGGACGCCGGGTACCGTGGCGAGATCAGGGTTACTCTCCTCAACACCGACGCCAGCCAGCCGGTCGCCTTCCGGCGCGGGGACCGGATCGCCCAGCTCGTGATCCAGCGGGTGGCGCTCCCGGTCTTCCACGAGGTCGCGACGCTGCCAGGAACGGCCAGGGGCGACGGCGGGTTCGGCTCGACCGGGGGGCACGCCGGCGCGGCCGCCCGGGACGGGGACGGGACCCAGGCGGGATCAGACGGGGACGGGACCCAGGCGGGATCCTAAGCCGAGGGCGGGATGACCGGCCGGAGCCGGACGAGGGCCGGGCCGGACGACAGGCTCGGGCCGGTACCAGGCTCAGCCAGACGACAGGGAGCGGCAGGAGTGTTCGGTCGGCGGCGCCGCGGGCGCACTGACAACGGGTATGAGGACTACCCCGGTCACCAGCCGGGCGATGACGACTGGCAGGAACCGGCGGACGGCGAGGACGACTGGCCGGAGGAGCGGGAACCGGGCGAAGAGGACGGGCCGGAGCCCGCGGACGGCGAGGACGACTGGCCGGAGGAGGCGGACGAGGACCAGGCCGCGCAGGCCGCCCAACCGCCCGAGCCCCCGCTGCCGGACGGCCCGCTGCCGGACGGCCCGTGGGACGCCGGGGACGACTTCCCCCGTGGCGCCCGCATCGACTTCGGCAGCCTGCTGGTGCCGGAACGGGAGGGTTTCGAGGTTCACCTCACCATGGCCGACATGCAGCCCGCCTGGGTGACGGTGGTGCGGGGAGACAGCGGGCTGCAGCTGCAGGCGTTCGCCGCGCCCAAGAGCAGTGGCCTGTGGGAGGAGGTCCGCGGCCAGATCGCGCAGGACGTGGCCGCTTCCGGCGGCAGCAGCCAGGAGGAGCCGGCCGGCCGGTTCGGGCCCGAACTGAACGCCATGATCGTTCCCACCGATCCGGCCGACCCGGCGGGCGCGTCCGGGGGCGCCCCGCGCGGGCCGCTGCAGCCGGTCCGGTTCCTCGGCGTGGACGGGCCGCGCTGGTTCCTGCGCGGGCTGATCACCGGCGCCGCCGCCACCAGCCCGGATCTCGCCGCGCCGCTGGAAGACATCTTCAGCCAGGTGGTCGTGGTGCGCGGCGACCACCCGGTGCCGCCCCGCGACCTGCTCGAGATCCAGCTTCCCGAGCAGGCGCGGCAGGCACTGGCGGAGCAGGCCGCGGCGGAGGAGGACGGCCGGTTCCAGCTGCCGGACCCGTTCGACCGCGGGCCCGAGATCACCGAGACCCGGTAAGGACATTCCGAACGGTTGCCGTCCACAGCCGCGGCCGTTACGTATCCGTAACGCCTTGCCGCCTAGCAGGTGACATGCGGTTAACCAAACCGGGCTAGCTTACTGACGTGACGACCGTGACCCGCGGGGGCGGGGCGGGCCGGCGTTCCCGGGTCCGGGTGACCGGGTCCCTCCAGCGGGTGACGCCGAGCCGCCCGGGCATGCCCCCGGTGCTGCAGGCCGAGCTCGGCTCCGGGCCGGGCCGGATCAGGCTGGTATGGCTGGGGCGCAGCAGCATTCCCGGCATCGAGCCGGGCCGGCTGCTCGCGGTGGAAGGAACGCTCAGCCTCCAGCGCGGCCGCCGGACCATCTACAACCCCCGCTATCACCTCGTGCCGACCGCCGGGTAGCCGGCGGCGTCACTCCTGGTGCAGCAGCCTGGCCAGTTCGTCCTCCACGTCCTCGCTGGTCACGAACAGCAGTTCGTCGCCGGCCGCGAGCGGGTCGTCGCGCTCGGGCACGATCACCCGCCCGTCGCGCAGGATGGCCACCAGCGCGGTGTCAGCGGGCCAGGAGATGTCGCCGATCCGGGTCCCTGCCAGCGGCGCGTCCGCTGGCATGGTCATCTCCACCAGGCTGGCGTCGCTCTGCCGGAACGTCATCAGCCGGACCAGGTCGCCGACGCTGACGGCCTCCTCCACCAGGGCCGAGAGCAGCCGGGGGGTGGATACGGCCACGTCGATTCCCCAGGACTCGTTGAACAGCCACTCGTTCTTGGGGTTGTTGATCCTGGCCACCACCCTGGGCACCCCGTACTCGGTTTTCGCGAGCAGTGACACCACCAGGTTGGCCTTGTCGTCGCCGGTTGCGGCGATGACCACGTTGCAGCGTTCCAGTGCAGCCTCGTCGAGCGAGGCGATCTCGCAGGCATCGGCCAGCAGCCACTCGGCCCGGGGCACGCTGTCCACCGAGATCGACCGCGGATCCTTGTCGATCAGCAGCACCTCGTGGCCGTTCTCGAGCAGCTCGCCGGCGATCGACCGGCCAACCGCGCCCGCGCCCGCGATGGCGACCCGCATCAGTGCCCTCCCTTGCCAGGTTCCCGGGTGGCAAATGCGTCCGCGATCCGCGCCAGGTCGCTCTCCGTCGCGACCACGTGCAGCACATCGCCTTCCTGGAGCACCGTGCCCGGCGCAGGCAGCATGGGCTCGCCGAGCCGGGTGAGGTAGGCGACCCGGGCCCGCGCGTGCTCCTCCAGGGACTGGACCTTCTCACCGACCCAGGCGGGGGAGTACGCCACCTCCGCCAGCACCACGGCGCCGGTCGGGTCCCGCCACAGCGGCTCCGGACCCTCCGGCAGCAGCCTGCGCAGCATCTGGTCGGCCGTCCACCGGACGGTGGCCACGGTCGGGATGCCGAGCCGCTGGTAGACCTCGGCGCGGCGGGGGTCGTAGATGCGCGCCGCCACCCGTTCCACCCCGAACGACTCCCGCACCACCCGGGCGGCGATCACGTTGGAGTTGTCGCCGCTGCTGACCGCCGCGAACGCGCCTGCTTCCTCGATCCCGGCCTCGACCAGCACGTCCTGGTCGAACCCGACGCCGGTAATCTTCTTGCCCTTGAAACCCGACCGCAGCCTGCGGAAAGCGTCCCGGTCCTGGTCGATGACGGCAACCGAATGGCCCTGCTCCTCCAGGATGTGCGCGAGCGTCGAGCCAACCCGCCCGCAGCCCATGATGACGATGTGCACGACCGTCCTCCCGATAGGTGCCCGCCAACGGTATTCCCTCTCTTAGCGTGCCCCGACGGCAGGCCGGCAAAGGGACGCAGGACCACGATCCTGCCGACGTACCCTGAGGCGTGTCCATGATCGAGCTGGAGATCACCGGGGTGGCGCACGGCGGCTGGTGCGTGGCCAGGGAGGCGTCAGGGCGGGTGGTGTTCGTCCGCCATGCGCTGCCCGGCGAGCGGGTACGCGCGCGGGTCCCCGGCGCGACCGCCCGG
>JAIRTY010000480.1 GCA_031254715.1 Nocardiopsaceae bacterium
AGCGGACGGGACCGAGCTGACGGCGAGGGTGCCGCCGGCCCTGGCCGCCGAGCTGGGCCGGGTGGCCCGGCCAGCGAGCACCGTCCGCTAGCCGCACGTGCGCCCGCCCAAGCCGCACGCGCCCGCCTAGCGAGCACCGTCCGGAAGCCGCACGCGCCCGGCTCGGCCCGCGCCGCGGCCGCCCGCCGCTGCTATTCGGGGCCCGGCCGCGAGAAACGGCAAGCCGGTTACCGACGGGTAATAAATCCGTGTCGGACCAGGCAATTAGAGAATGGCACTCTTTGCAAACGATTTTATGCCATTTCCCGGCGCTGCCCGGGTCCGGCGAGACGGGCCTGACCTGCCAGGAAACGCCACGCACCGGGGCCGGCGCCGGAACGGCGGGGCACGTCTGTCCGATGATTGTTAGTAGGCGATTCCGGCCGGCCGGATCCGGCTGGCGGGCGGTCGCCGCGCCCGGAACCGCCGGACACCGGCCGGCCGCTGCCGTCATCCCCCGGCGGCTTCCCCGGCCAAGGCACGCTGACCGGAGGGCGGGTCGGCCCTCGTGAGGGGCGGGCGCCCGGCCACGGGGAGGCGGGGCCGGGCGCGCGCGGTGGATTCTGGCATCCGGGCCGCCGAAACGAGCGCATTTTTGGGCCCGCGTTCTTCCAATTCGGGCTGTACATGGACCCACTCCTGCAATACCGTGACTGAACCGATATTGTTGGTTGCCGCATCCGTGTGGATGCCCGTGACTCGCTTTCAAGCGTCACTGGGCGGCCCGGCGGTGCTCCACCACGACGGACGAGCCATGGCAGGTGACCGCTCATGACGCAGGGACCCCCTGGACCGGGTGTCCCTGCACGGCCGCAGGCCACGGTGCGACCGGGGGAGTCGCAGGGGGGAGGGCGCTTGCCGTGACTGTGCGCCTGCTGACCAACATCGGCCGGCTCTGGACCGGCTCTGAGATCTGGAACAACGCGGCGATCCTGACGCAGGACGACCGGATCGCCTGGGTCGGCCCGGCCTCGGAACTGCCGCGGAGCCTGCCAGGCGTGGTCGAGGACATCGTGGACGTCGACCACGTCGAGAACCTCAACGGCGGCCTGGTCACGCCGGGCCTCATCGACGCCCACACCCATCCTGTGTACGCCGGCAACCGGTGGGCCGAGCTGGCCATGCGGGCCGGCGGCGCGTCGCCGAACGAGATCGCCGCCGCGGGCGGCGGCATCGCCTCCACGGTCACCGTGACCAGGGGGACGGACCCCTGGACGCTGTGCCAGGGCGTCCGCATGCGGCTCGCGGACTGGCTGCTGTCCGGCACCACCACCGTCGAGGCCAAGACCGGGTACCACCTGACCCGCGACGGCGAACTCGCCGACGTCCGGATGCTCCGCTCGCTGGAGGGCGAGCCGGGCATGCCGCGGGTCCACGCCACGTTCCTGGCGGCGCACGCCGTGCCGCCGGAGTTCTTCGGCCGCCGCCACGACTACGTGGACGCGGTCGGCAGCTGGTGCGCGGACGCGGCCGCGGTCGGGGCCGACAGCGTGGACGTGTACTGCGAAGAGGGCCGCTTCACCGAGCGCGAGGCGCGGTGGATCCTGGGCGCCGGCCGGGCCGCGGGCCTGCTGCCCCGGCTGCACGCCTGCGGGCAGTCGCGGACCGGGGCCGCCGGCCTCGCGTCCGAGCTGGGCTGCGCGTCCGCCGACCTGCTGCACGAGGCGGACGACGAGGATGTGACCGCCCTGGCCACGGCGGGGGTGGCGGCCGTTGTCTGCCCCGGCACCGCGCTGCAGGTCGGGAAGATGCCGCCGGTCCGGGCGCTGCTCGACAAGGGCGTCGCCGTCGCGCTCGGCTCCGACCACGCGCCCGGCGGGACCGGGATCACCTCGATGCCGCTGGTCATCTCGCTGGCCGTCGCGCAGTTCGGGATGAGCGTGACCGAGGCGCTGCGGGCGGCCACGCTCGGCGGCGCGCAGGCGCTGCGGGCGTCCGACCGGGGCACCATGGTCCGCGGCAAGTACGCCGACATCGTGCTCTGGGACGCCGACCACGAGGGCGCCTTCGCCTGGTCCTACGGGCTGCGGCCGCTGCGGGTCTGGCGCGGCGGCGAGCCGGCCCTGAACTGACCGGCTGACCCTCGCCCGGCCGTCTCACCCGCGGCTGCATGGCATGCTGCTGGCATGGCTTCTTCCGCCGCCGGTCCCGCCGCCCCCGCGGGCGAGGGGCACCCGGTCCAGCCCCGCCCCCTGACGGTGGTCGTCGGCGACGAGGAACTTCTTTCCGAACGGGCGGTTGCCAGGCTGGTCGCGGCCGCCCGGGAGCGGTCGGCCGCGGACATAAGGGAAGTGACGGCGGCGGGACTGCCCCCCGGCGAGCTGACCAACCTGACCGCGCCGTCGCTGTTCGGTGGCGATTCCATGGTGGTCGTCCGGGGCGCGCAGGACGCCGGCCGGGAGGTCGCGGACGAGCTGGCCCGGCTGGCCGCCGACCCGCCGCCGGACCTGGCGCTGGTGGTGACCCATGCCGGCGGGGCCAAGGGCAAGGCCCTGCTGTCCGCGCTGACCGGGCACGGAGCGGAAGTGATCGACTGCCCGCGTATCACCCGGATCGCCGACCGGATGGCGTTCGTGCGCAGCGAGTTCCGCCGGGCCGGGCGCACCGTGGACGACAGCGGCGTGCGCGCCCTGCTCGACGCGCTGGGGACGGACCTGCGCGAGATCGCGTCGGCCTGCAGCCAGCTGGCCGACGACACCACCGGCGTGATCGACCAGCCGGTTGTCGCCAGGTACTACCGGGGCAGGCCGAGGCGAGCGGGTTCGCGGTGGCCGACCGGGCGGTCGAGGGCCGCCTGGCCGAGGCACTGGAACTGCTGCGGTGGGCACTGGCGGTCGGCGTGTCACCGGTCCTGGTCAGCAGCGCGCTGGCGCAGGGGGTGCGGCTGCTGGGACGGCTGGGCGGCGCGCCCCGGGGCAAGAGCAGCGCGGCCCTGGCGGGCGACCTGGGCGCTCCGCCGTGGAAGATCGACAAGGCGCGGCAGCAGCTCCGGCACTGGACGCCGGAGGGGATAGCCCGCGCCCTGGCGGCGGTGGCAGAAGCGGACGCGCAGGTGAAGGGCGAAGGGGCAAGCGCAGGCTTCGCGCTGGAAGAGGCCATTCGCGCTATCACCGCCAACCGCGGCACCCGCTGACGGCGCGGCTCGCGGTGGCTAGCCCACAGCCGCGCTAGCTGCTCTGGAGTTCGGCGGCGCGCTTGGCGATGGCGGACTTGCGGTTGGCGGCCTGCTTCTTGTGAATGATGCCCTTGCTGGCCGCCTTGTCGAGGCTGCGGCAGGCGTCCCGCATGGCAGTGTCCGCCGCGGCGGCGTCACCGGAGCTGGCCGCCTCCCGGAACCTGCGGACGGACGACTTCAGCGACGACTTGACCGCCTTGTTGCGCAGCCGGGCCTTCTCGTTCTGCTTGTTGCGCTTGATCTGGGACTTGATGTTCGCCACGCGGGAGCCTCGTTCAGGATCTGGTCTGGTGGGCCGGCCCGGGCGCGAGTTCGCGCGCCGGGAGCGCCACCCGCTGGCGGTGCGGCGCTGTCATTCCGACCATGCAGGATAGCCGACCGCAGGCCCCTCGCTCAAACCAGCCGGGCATCGGGTGATGGTCAGCGGGCTTTTTCCACGGCCCATCGGCCCCGAGAGTAGGGACTTCCGGTTCTGGGCGGTGCCGTGCTCGGCGGTCAGCGTGGAAGCAGGGCCGCAGGCCAGCCACGTATTTCGGCGCGTGACTTGCTCTGGGGGGCCGGTGGTACGGCGTCTTCGTGGTCTCGCTCAGCGCGATTGCCATGATGTTCTTCATTCCCGCCTACCCGCTGTGGGCGCTGGTGATCATCGCGGTGAACATTGTCGCGGTCTACGGGCTGTGCGCCTACGACGGCCGTGCCAACATGACTGGCAACTGCATGATCCGTGATGACGGACCGGCGGACAGAGCATTTCTGCTGGCGTGCGACCATGGACGGCGACGGGACAGCACGTGCCGGGGCTGGCTGCCGCGCCGGGCGCGCCTCCCGCTGTCACCGGCCCGGAGCCCGCCGGCCGTGACCAGGACCCGACTCGAACCGAGGACGAGCGTGTCATCCATGCCCGAGCAGGCCCGGAACGAGCACCGGCGCCCTTCGCCCAGCCGGGCGGCCACCCCGCCCCCGGGCGAGACTCCGATGGGCATCATCAGGAACTTCTGCATCATCGCCCACATCGACCATGGCAAGTCGACCCTCGCCGACCGGATGCTCCAGCTCACCGGCGTGGTCGGGGAACGGCAGATGCGGGCGCAGTACCTGGACCGGATGGACATCGAGCGGGAGCGCGGCATCACCATCAAGAGCCAGGCGGTCCGGCTGCCGTGGACCGGCCCGGACGGGGACAGGTACATCCTGAACCTGATCGACACCCCCGGCCACGTCGACTTCTCCTACGAGGTGTCCCGCTCGCTGGCGGCCTGTGAGGGCGCGATCCTGCTCGTCGACGCCGCGCAGGGGATCGAGGCTCAGACGCTGGCCAATCTCTACCTGGCGCTGGGCGCCGATCTGCACCTGATCCCGGTGCTGAACAAGATCGACCTGCCGGCCGCCCAGCCGGTCAGGTACGCCGAGGAACTGGCGGGCATCATCGGCTGCGACCCGGCCGATGTGCTGCAGGTGTCGGCCAAGACCGGGGAGGGCGTGCCGGATCTGCTCAACGCGGTGGTCGAGCAGGTGCCGCCGCCGGCCGGCGACCCGGCCGCGGCCGCCCGCGCGCTGATCTTCGATTCGGTGTATGACACCTACCGGGGCGTGGTCACCTACGTCCGGGTGGTGGACGGCCGGCTGAACCGGCGCGAGAAGAGCCTGATGATGTCCACCGGCACCGCCCACGACACGCTGGAGGTGGGCGTCATCTCCCCGGAGCCCGCGCCGGGCGAGAGCCTGGCGGCGGGGGAGGTCGGCTACCTGATCACCGGCGTGAAGGACGTCCGGCAGGCCCGCGTGGGCGACACCGTGACCAGCGCCGCCCGCCCGGCCGCCGAGGCGCTCCCTGGATACGACAACCCGCGGCCGATGGTCTTTTCCGGGCTGTACCCGGTGGACGGGGACGACTACCCGGTCCTCCGCGACGCCCTGGACAAGCTGCGGCTGAACGACGCGGCGCTGGCGTATGAGCCCGAGACCTCGGCCGCGCTCGGGTTCGGGTTCCGGTGCGGCTTCCTGGGCCTGCTCCACATGGAGATCGTCCGCGAGCGGCTGGAACGCGAGTTTGACCTGGAGCTGATCTCCACCGCGCCGAACGTCGTGTACCGGGTGGTCATGGAGTCCGGCCAGGAGATGACGGTCACCAACCCCAGTCAGTATCCGGGGGGTTCCGGGCCATCGGGGTCCGGGGGCACCCCCCGGGGAAGCACTGTGTCCCCCCGGGCCGGCACAGTCCCGGAAGGCAAGGTCGCGCAGATCTTCGAGCCGGTCGTGCGGGCCACGGTGATCGCGCCCGCCGACTACATCGGCACCATCATGGAGCTGTGCCAGTCGCGGCGGGGGAACCTGCTGGGGATGGACTACCTGTCCGCCGAGCGGGTGGAGATCCGGTACGTGCTGCCCCTGTCGGAGATCATCTTCGACTTCTTCGACCAGCTGAAGTCCCGGACCCGCGGCTACGGCTCGCTCGACTACGAGCCCGGCGGCGAGGAGGAGTCGAACCTCGTCAAGGTGGACATCCTGCTGCAGGGGCAGCCGGTGGACGCGTTCAGCCAGATCGTGCACGCCGACGCGGCCCGTGACTACGGCGTGGCCATGACGGCCAAGCTGCGCGAGCTCATCCCGCGCCAGCAGTTCGAGGTGCCGATCCAGGCGGCGGTCGGGTCAAAGATCATCGCCCGGGAGAACATCCGCGCGCTGCGCAAGGACGTGCTGTCCAAGTGCTACGGCGGCGACATCACCCGCAAGCGCAAGCTGCTGGAACGGCAGAAGGAAGGCAAGCGCCGGATGAAGACGATCGGCCGGGTGGACGTGCCGCAGGAGGCGTTCATCGCCGCGCTGTCCACCCAGCCCGGCAAGCGCTGACGGCCGGGTCCAGGCTGCGCGGCCTGGCAAGCCCTGACCGGCGGGGCCGGCGGCCGCTCAGCCGCCTGGGCTGGCTGGGGAGTTCATCAGGATGAGGCCGCTGGCCACGAGCGCCGCGACCAGGATCACCGACAGGCCGATCCCGACCCAGCCCAGCACCACTCCGGCGAGCGCCATCCCATCACCCTGCTCACCGGTCTCCCTGATCTGGCGGCGGGCGATGTAGCCGCACACGACCGCGGGGATGGTGCCGAGCAGCCAGAATCCGAAGAACTGCGCGATCCCGGCGATCAGCGCGATGATCGCGAGCGTATTGGTGC
>JAIRTY010000535.1 GCA_031254715.1 Nocardiopsaceae bacterium
CACGGCCAGGCCGGCCACGGCCGCGGTCACTGTCATTACTGTGCGCATACCTGTGCCGAGCACGCGCGCGTCCCTTCGAAGGTTCATTCCTCACCAAACACTGCCGTGATGAGCTGCCCGCACCACGCGACCAGCTCCCGGTCGCGCAGCAGCGGCGACCCCGCCGGCGCCTGGGCTGCCCGGCCGGCTCCCTGGCGGGCGCCAGCGCCCGCCCTCGGCACCGGTACGAGCATGCTACGCACTGCGGGCTTGAGCACCGTCTTCGGGTACAACCGCTGCACCCGCACCTGCCGCGAGTCGGGCAGGTCGGCCGGCGAGAACCGGATATGGCTGCCCTGCTGGGTGATGTCGGTGAGCCCGGCCCGCCGGGCCTGCGCCCGCAGCCTGGCCACCGCCAGCAGGCTGACCACCGGATCCGGCAGCGGCCCGTACCGGTCGGTGAGCTCCTCGGCCACCGCGGCCAGGTCCTGCTCCGAGTCCACCGCCGCGATCCGGGTGTAGGCCTCCAGCCGGAGCCGCTCCCCGGGCACGTACTGGTGCGGGATGTGCGCGTTGACCGGCAGCTCCACCCGGACCTCGGCGCGCTCGGCAGGCCCGGTGCCCTTCAGTTCCCCGACCGCCTCGCCGATCATCCGCACGTACAGGTCGAACCCGACCCCCGCGATGTGCCCGGACTGCTCCCCGCCGAGCAGGTTGCCGGCGCCGCGGATCTCCAGGTCCTTGAGTGCCACGTACATGCCGGCGCCGGCGTCGGTGTGCTGGGCGATGGTCGCGAGCCGTTCGTGCGCGGTCTCGGTCAGCGCCCGCTCGGGCGGGAACAGCAGGTATGCGTACCCGCGCTCGCTGCTGCGCCCGACCCGGCCCCGCAGCTGGTGCAGCTGCGGCAGCCCGTAGGCGTCGGCCCGGTCCACGATGAGCGTGTTGGCGTTGGTGATGTCGAGCCCGTTCTCCACGATCGTGGTGGCCACCAGCACGTCGTGCTGCCGGTCAAGGAACTCGGACATGATCTGCTCGAGCCGGTGCTCGTTCATCTGCCCGTGCGCGACCGCCACCCGCGCCTCCGGCACCAGCTCGGCGATCCTGGCGGCCACCCGCCCGATCGACGAGACCCGGTTGTGCACGAAGAACGCCTGCCCGTCGCGCAGCAGCTCGCGGCGGATGGCGGCGGCGATCTGCTTCTCGTCGTAGGGCCCGACCATCGTCAGCACCGGGTGCCGCTCCTCGGGCGGGGTGAGGATGGTCGACATCTCCCTGATCCCGGCCACGCCCATCTCCAGCGTGCGCGGGATCGGGGTGGCGGACATGGCCAGCACGTCCACCTCGGTCCGCAGCCGCTTGAGGTACTCCTTGTGCTCCACCCCGAACCGCTGTTCCTCGTCCAGCACCACCAGCCCGAGCCGGGCGAACCGGGTGTCCGGCGACAGCAGCCGGTGGGTGCCGATCACCACGTCCACGGTGCCGTCGGCGAGCCCGGCCAGCGTCCGCGTCACCTCGGCGTCGCTCTGGAACCGCGACAGCGGCCGCACCACGACCGGGAACGGCGCGTACCGCTCGCTGAACGTGGCGTAGTGCTGCGCCGCCAGCAGCGTGGTCGGCGCGAGCACCGCCACCTGCATGCCGTCCTGCACCGCCTTGGAGGCGGCCCGGACCGCGATCTCGGTCTTGCCGTAGCCGACGTCGCCGCAGATCAGCCGGTCCATCGGGACCGAGCGCTCCATGTCGCGCTTGACTTCGTCGATGGCAGCGAGCTGGTCGGCGGTCTCCACGTACGGGAACGCGTCCTCCAGTTCCCGCTGCCACGGCGTGTCAGCGCCGGACGCGTGCCCGGGCGAGGCCATCCGGGCCGAGTAGAGCCGGATCAGCTCGCTCGCGATGCCCCGGACGGCCTTCCGGGCCCGGCCCTTGGTCTTGGCCCAGTCGGCGCCGCCGAGCCGGTGCAGGCTGGGCGCCTCGCCGCCGACGTACCTGGTCACCTGGTCGAGCTGGTCGGTGGGCACGTACAGCCGGTCCGGCGGCTGCCCGCGCTTGCCCGGTGCGTACTCGATGACCAGGTACTCCCGGACCGCCCCGGCCGCGCTGCGGCTGGTCATCTCCAGGTACCGGCCCACCCCGTGCTGCTCGTGCACGACGTAGTCGCCCGGGCTCAGCTGCAGCGGGTCGATCCCGCCGCGCCGCCTGCTCGGCATCCGCCGGGCCTGCCGGCCGGCGTGGTAGCCGGCCAGGTCGGCCTCGGTCAGCACCGCCAGCCGCACCGCGTCCCACCGCACCCCGCTGGTGATCAGCCCGGTGGCGACCGCCGGGACGCCCGGCTCCGGCGACTGGTCCAGGTCCCCCAGCCGGGCCCCGAGCCCGTCGCTGCGCAGCATCTCGGCCAGCCGCTCGGCCGGGCCGTGACCCTCGGTGACCAGCACCACCCGCCACCCGCCGGACAGCCAGCGGCGCACGTCGGCGATGGCGCGCGCGGTATCGCCCCGGTAGCTCTCGGCGGGCGTGGCATTGATCCGGAACGATCGCCGTCCCCCCGCCGCCAGCTCGTCAGCAACGGCCTGCACGGTGCCAGCCTGATCAGTGCCAGCCTGATCAGTGCCGGGCTGATCAGTGCCGGGCTGATCGGCGTCCCCTTGCTCGGTGCTCGCCTGCCCGGTGGCATCGCCCGGCACGGCCTCGAACGGGGTGATGGTCCACCACGGGATGCCGAGGTCGCTGGCGGACTGCCGGACCTGCGTGACCGGGCGGAACGCGGCCGTGCCCAGATCGATCGGGGCCTGCCCGCCCGCGGCCGCGTTCACCCACGACGCGTCGAGGAACTCCTGGCTGGTGCGCACCAGGTCGGCGGCCCGGGCCAGGATCCGCTCCGGGTCGCAGGCCAGCACGCAGCCGCCCGCCGGCACGTGGTCGAGCAGCAGCTCCATCCGGTCGGCAAGCACCGGCGCGAAGGCCTCCATGCCTTCCACCGTGATGCCGTCGGCCAGCTTGCCCAGCACATCCGCCAGCCCGGGGTGGTCGGCGGCGAGCTGCTTGGCGCGCTCGCGCACCACCGGCGTCAGCAGCAGCTCCCGGCACGGCGGTGCCCACAGCACCTCGGCGGGCTCCAGGCTGCGCTGGTCGGCGACCCGGAACGACCGCAGCTCCTCCACCGAGTCGCCCCAGAATTCCACCCGGACCGGATGCTCCTCGGTGGGCGGGAACACGTCCAGGATCCCGCCCCGCACCGCGACCTCGCCCCGGCGCTCCACCAGGTCGGCGCGCGCGTACCCGATCTCGACCAGGCGGGTCAGCACGTCTTCCAGGTCGGCCGCCTGGCCCGGCCGCAGCGACACCGGCTCAAGCTCACCAAGGCCGCTGACGATCGGCTGCAGCAGGCAGCGCACCGGGGTGGCCACGACCGTGAGCGGGCCGTGGCGCGGGTCAGCCGGGTCCGGGTGCGCCAGCCTGCGCAGGACGGCGAGCCGGCGGCCCGAGGTGTCCGGCCGCGGCGAGAGCCGTTCATGCGGCAGCGTCTCCCAGGCCGGGAAGTACCCGACGGTTTCCGGCGGCAGCAGCGAGGACAGCGCGCTGGTGAGTTCCTCGGCCTCGCGGGCGGTGGCGGTGACCGCGAGCACGAACCGCTGCGGATCCCGGCAGGTGGCGAGCACCGCGGCCAGCAGCGGGCGCAGCGCGGGCGGGGCGGTGAGGTCGGCGCCGTCGCCCGACTCCGGTTCCAGGGCGATGGCTTGCCGTAGCTGAGGGTCGTCGGCGAGGACGGGGAGCAGTCCGGCGAGGCTCATGATTTTCCCTGGTAGGCAGCACGAAACTCCCGTCACCGGCAGTCGCGGGGGGGGCACGCCCCCGCGCCCGGTGCGGGCCATACCCAGTCTAGGACCTGACGGACGGTGACAGCCGCGCGGACGGGCCGGAGCGCCCGTCCGCCGGCCATTTGAATAGCACTTAGTAGTCGCGGGAATACCCATGGTTAATGGCAACCGAGAGGCCTAGGCTATGACGTCATGACACCGGCGAACGGGCTCCCGGGGGACAGGCTCACCAGCCCGGCGGTGATCGCGCAGCAGCGCGGCACGCGGGCTGACGGCGCCGGGCGCGCCGGCGCACCGCCCCTGGCAGGCACCGAGCCGGCCGGAACGGAACTCGCAGGCGCTGAGCCGCGGGGAACTGAGCCGCCGGGAACTGAGCCGCTGGAAACGGAGCCGCCGGGATCGGAGCCGCGCGATGCCGGGCCGGAACCGGACCTGGTGCTCACCGTCGGCGGGACGCTCAGCAGCCTGCCGGCGCCCGCGCCGCCGGAACCGGCCCTGCCGGCCCCGGCCGCGCCCGCTGGCATGCCCGGGCCAGCGAGCCCGGCACCGGGCCCGCCGGTCATCCCGGTCCGGCGCGACGACACCATGTTCGGCCGCCACGTCCGCAACTACCTGGCGGACCGGCCCGGCCAGCAGGTGGCGGTGCTGCACGCCGGCTGCGCCACGGCCACCAGTGACCTGGGAGCCGCCCGGCTCAGCGGGAACGGCTGCGACATCAGCGTCACGCTGGTCGACGACGACCAGCCGGTCACCCGCGCCGCCGCCCGCGGGCTGTCCCGGTGCACCCTGGGCGACCTGCGGTCAATCCCGCTGCCGCCGCGCTCGTTCGACCTCGTGCTGTGCACCTTCCTGCTGGATCGCGTTCCGCATGCGGAACTGGTGCTGGACCGGGTGACCGGCGCGATCAAGCCGGGCGGGCTGCTGCTGCTCGGCATCAGGGACCGGGACTGCGCGGCCGGGTTCCTCGACCGCGTGCTTCCCCGGCTGCTGCGGCTGCCGGTGTGGCGCCGGCGGCAGCCGGGCGAGGCCGGGCCGCACCCCGCGGTATACGAGCCGCTCTCGTCGGCCCGCGGGGTGGAGGCCTACGCGATGCTCCGCGGCCTGGTGGTGACCGAGCGGCAGCCGCTGGGCGGGCGCGCGGGCGGGCTCAGCCGCGGCCCGCTCGGCTTCCCGGCCGCCCAGCGCCTGGTGGCGCGGCTGTCACGGGGCAGGCTCACCGACGCGCACGAGGAAGTGCTGTACGTGCTGCGCAAGCCCGAGAGCCGGTTCGCCCGCGTCATCGACGGCGCTCCTGCCTAAGGCGCGTCCCGCGGATCACCGCGGCGTGCCCGGCGGTCTGCCTGATCAGCGGCCTGGTCCCGGGCCGCCCGTGTACCCTCGGGCAGTGCCCGGCGCAACCCGGAACACCGGTGTCCTGACGGGGGTTGCAGCCGGGAGACGGGGTCACGGGCGGACGGAGGGAGAGCTGTGACCGCTGAGGCTCCGGCCGGACCGACGGCGGACGTCACGAGCCTGCCCGGCTGGACACTAACGGAGGCCCAGCTCGGGGACCTGGAGCTGATCCTGACCGGCGCCTTCGCGCCGCTGACGGGCTTCCTGGGCACGGCCGACGTGGCCTCGGTCAGGGACCGGGCGGCGCTCGCCGACGGCACGCCGTGGCCGGTGCCGGTCGTGCTGGACGTGCCAGAAACGGCCCTCTCGCCGGACGCGGCCAGGCTGGCGCTGCTGGACCCGGAAGGCACGCCGCTTGCCATCCTGGAGATCACCGAGCGTTCCCCGGTGCCGGCCGACCCGGACACCCGCGCCGGGAAGCATGCCAGGCTCGCCGAGACGCAGCCGGGCATGATCCGGCTGAGCGGGCCGGTCAGCCAGTGCCGGGACGCCGAGCACGGCCCGTTCCGGCAGCTGCGCCGGCCGCCCGCGCAGGTGCGCGAGGAACTCGGCGGCGAGCCTGTCCTCGCTTTCGCCACCCGGCGGCCGCTGCACGGCCGTCAGATCGGCCAGCTCCGGCACGTGGCCGGGCAGCTCAAGGCCCGGGTGCTGCTGCTGCCACTGGTGGCGGGCGCGGCGGAGGTGGTGGCGCGGCCGGAGTCGCTGGTCCGCGCCGTCCGCGCGGCAACCAGGCACCTGCCGCCCAGGACGCTCGTGGTGCCGGTGCCGCTGGCCGCCAGGAACGTCCCGGCGGCCAGGGAACTGGCGGTCCGGGCCCGGGTCGCTGCCGCCTACGGGGCGACGCACCTGCTCGCCGACGAGCAGGACGGGCAGGCGACGGCGGACGACGCCACGCTGATCCCGGTGCTGTCAGCGGGCGAGTGGGCGTACGACCGGTCCGCCGAGGTGTGGCGGCCGCTCGCGCTCATCGAGCCCGGCACCGAGTCGGCCGACCTGGCCGTCGGCGAGCTCGAGGATCTGCTCGACCGGGGCGGCGAGGTGCCCGCCTGGTTCACCCCGGCCGCGGTCGCCGCCGAGCTGCGCCGGGCGCGGCCGCCGCGGGCGCAGCGGGGCCTGGTGGTGTTCCTGACCGGGCTGTCCGGCTCGGGCAAGTCCACGATCGCCAGGGCGCTGCGCGACGCGCTGATCGAGCGCGGCGACCGCACCGTGTCACTGCTCGACGGGGACCTGGTCCGGCAACTGCTGTCGGCCGGGCTGTCGTTCTCCCAGGCCGACCGCGACCTCAACATCGCCCGGATCGGGTACGTGGCCGCCGAGGTGGCCCGGCACGGCGGGATCGCGATCTGCGCGCCATCGCCCCCTACGCCGCCGCTCGCGCGCGGGTCCGGGCGATGGTCAGGGAGGTGGGCGACTTCCTGCTGATCCACGTCGCCACTCCGGCCGAGGTGTGCGAGGAGCGCGACCGCAAGGGGCTCTACGCCAAGGCCCGGGCCGGCATCATCGAGCACTTCACCGGGGTGTCCGACCCGTACGAGGAACCGCGCGACGCCGACCTGGTGATCGACACCTCGGACACGAGCCGGGCCGAGGCGCTGGAAACCGTGCTGCGGCTGCTGGCCGACGGCGGGTGGCTGCCGCCGGTTACGACCGAGGCGTAGCGGTTCCCGCCGGGCGCTCGCCGTCCGCCGCCGGTCCGGGGTCTTCTGCCTTCGTCCCCTCGTCCAGCCGCGTGCGCAGCGACCGGAACCGGCCCGACAGCGAGCTCGCCATCCGGTCCCGCTGCCGGGACAGCACCACGTAGCTGGCGATCCCGCTCACCAGCAAGGCGAGCCCGAGCAGCAGCAGCCCGCGGGCGCCGGCGAGGTACAGCAGCAGGGCCGCCGCCACGAACAGCAGGATGCGGGCGGTCGTGTAGGCAATGGTGGCACGCATAACGGTGCCAGCTTAAGGCACGCGCCCGCCGCTCCCGGCGGGTGCCAGCACCCGGGCCAGCAGGGCCGGGTCGATGTTGCCGCCGGACAGCACCGCCACCGGGGCCCGGGCGGAGGGCAGCGCATCGCCCCGCAGCAGGCAGGCAGCTACCGCGGCCGCCCCGCCGGGCTCGGCCACCAGGTGCCCCTCGGTCGCCAGCAGCCGCACCGCCTGCAGCATCTCGTCATCGGTGACGGTCACGATGCCGGCCACGTGCCGGCGCATGTGCGCCAGCGTCAGCCTGCTGACCTGCTCCACCCGCAGCGCGTCGGCGATCGTCCGCTGGGTGTCAGCGGCCGGCCAGGCAACCGCCCGGCCGCGCCGCAGCGAGTCGCGCGCATCCGCCGCCAGCTCGGGCTCCACGCCGATGACCGTTGTCCCCGGCAGCCGGGCCCGCACCGCCGTGGCGATGCCAGAGATCAGCCCGCCCCCGCTGACCGGGACCACCACCAGGTCGGTGTCCGGCGCCGCGGCCGCGAGCTCCAGCCCAGCGGTCCCCTGGCCCGCGATCACCCGCCGGTCGTCGAACGGCGGGATCAGCGTGTAGCCGTGGCTGCTGATGAGCTGCTCGGTGGCGGCGAGCCGGGCCGCGAGGCCGGGCCGGACGGTGACGATCTCGGCGCCGTGCCGGCGCGCGGCGGCCACCTTGACCTCCGGCGCGTTGTCCGGCACCACCACCACGGCCGGAGCGCCCAGCAGCCGGGCCGCGTAGGCGACCGCCTGCGCGTGGTTGCCGCTGGAATGCGCGATTACTCCCCTGCCCCGGTCCGCAGCGGGCAGCGAGCTGATCGCGTTGTACGCGCCCCGCACCTTGAACGAACCGGTCACCTGCAATGATTCAGCTTTCACCCGCAGCTTGCTGCCGGGAAAGGGCACCAGCGGGGTGGCCGTCGCCACCCCGGCCAGGCGGCGGGCGGCGGCCTCGATGTCAGCGAGGGAAACCAGATCGTCTGGCATTAGTCTCCGGTCTGCCGGGTGCCGTTCAGGCGTACATCACGCCACGCCGCCGGTGCAATTTCTCGGAAACTAGGAAGAAAACATGCGATTCTCGCCAGACTGAGGGCAGGCCCCTCATCGGGTCCCAGAAGGGATGAATCGTGGACTCCAGCAGTGAGCGCCTCCTTACCCCCGGGGAGGTCGCGTCTCTTTTCCGGGTTGACCCGAAGACGGTCACCCGGTGGGCGGCATCCGGCCGCATCAGCAGCATCCGGACCCCCGGCGGGCACCGCCGGTTCCGCGAGTCCGAGGTCCGTGCCCTGCTGCGGGGAGAGACGCAGCCGTCGCCAGACGGCCAGCCCGCATCCTGACCCGCCGATACCCGCCATCCCTCCCGTCGCGGTCAGCCTTGCCCGTCGCTGCCCTGGCTGTCTTGCCCGGCGCGGGCCGCCAGGAATGCCTCGAACTCCTGGCGGAGCGCCTCATCCCCTTCCTGCCACCGACGGCGCCGCTGGTCAAGCTCGGCCTGCGAGACGGCATCCGGAGCCAGCCGCTGGTAGTCGGCATCGCGCGGAGTGATCTCGACGTACGCATCTCCGGTCACGCCGCCGGGCTCGAGGACGGACTCCGGTACCAGCAGGTTGCCGTTCGGAAGCTTGATCACGAACATGGCTGATCACTCAGATCCCGTAGCGGGTGTTGAAGAACAGCATGACGTCCAGTGCGGTCCTGGTGTTCCCGCCCAGCATGTCGACGAGCGCCGGCCGCTGCCGGGAAGCGATGGCCGAGAACGCGTCCGCGAAGAACTCCCGGCGCCCGATCGAGCCCGGCTGCTGGTGGAAGTCGCTGGCCAGCAGCGGCCGGCACCGTTCGTACAGCTCCTGGAACGGGGCCGAATCCGACAGCCACTCCCCGTCCGGCGAGTCGATGTCGTCGAGTGCGTGCCCGACCTCGTGGCACATCACATCCGGAGCCGCCGACGGCCGTGACCCCACCATGATCTTCCGCTCACCGTAGGCGCCTGCGCAGGAGTCCCAGGTCGCCCGCCCGGACGGGAGCGGCACGTCGCGCAGCCGGCCCATGTCGTCCAGTTCCGGCACGCCCCCGGCCCCGACGTGGATCGCGTCGAGCCCGCCGGCCAGCACCTGCGCGACCGGCTGCGGGAGCTCGGCGAGCCGGTCGACGGCGCGCAGCACCTGCGGCGGCGGCACGGTCCCGACCGCCCATTCCCGGTGCAGGATGTGCTCCAGCGGCCCGCAGTCACGGCGGCCGACCGCGGCCAGCCGCGCGTGCGCCACCTCATACCAGGGCAGTCCGGCCGCGCCGTCGCGCCCGGCCGGGCGCGCCTGGCCGGGCGCGACGGCCGCGCGGGCGGCGGCAGCCGCAGCCTGGTCAGCCGCCCGGGCGGCAGTCCCCGGCTGTCCCGCCGGCCTGGCAGCGGCTTCGTCCGGGGCCGCCCGC
>JAIRTY010000641.1 GCA_031254715.1 Nocardiopsaceae bacterium
CCCACCGGTCACCTGGCTGCCGTTGATCATCTCCTGTAGCCCCCGGGCCCGGCCCCGGGTGGAGTCCTTCTCGTTCCCGGTGGCGAGGTAGGACGGGCACATGACGCCGCCGGCCCCGATCACGCCTGCCCGGCCGGTCACGCACCTGCCGACCCCGGAGCACCGGTGCACGGCGGCGGCGAAATCACCGCCATCGCCGCGGTAGGCCAGCGCCACCGGCCCGCGGGCCGGCGCCGGGCCGCTCTCCCGCAGGTCGGCATCGACCGGCACGGGGCTGATGATGACGCCGGGGTTGAGCAGGCCGTCCGGATCAAAGATGTGCTTGACCTTGCCCATCAGCGCCAGTGCGGCCGGCGAGTACATGATCGGCAGCAGCTCGCTGCGGCACCGGCCGTCGCCGTGCTCGCCCGACAGCGAGCCGCCGTAGCGGGCGACCAGCCGGGCGGCGTCGGTCAGGAACGCGCGCAGCACGGCCGATCCGTCCGGCCGCGTCAGCGGGAAGTCGAGCCGCAGGTGCAGGCAGCCCTCCCCGAAATGCCCGTACGGGGCCCCGGACAGCCCATGGCCGGCCAGCAGCTCATCCAGGTCCCGCAGGTAGGGGCCGAGCACGCCGGGCGGGACGGCCGAGTCCTCCCAGCCGGGGTAGGCCGGATTGCCGGCCGGGGTGCGCCCGGACAGCCCGGCCCCGTCCTCCCGGATCCGCCACAGCGCCGCCGCCTGCCGCGGATCGGAGATCACCTCGGCGGCCAGCGCGCCGGCTGCCGCGGCCACCTGCCTGGCCTGCGCCAGCGCCTCCGCCCCGGTGGCGCCGGTGACCTCGGCCAGCAGCCAGCCGGAGCCCCGGGGCAGGGCCGGGATGGCAGCCGGGCCGCGGCGGGCCCTGACCACGTCCACGATCCGCGAGTCGAGTCCCTCGCAGGTCGCGGGCTGGCACTCCAGGATGCCGGGCACCGCCTCGGCCGCGCTGGGCATGTCCGGGTACCCGAGCGCCACCAGCACCCGTTCCCCCAGCGCGCTGACCAGCTGCAGCGTGGCCTGGGTGACGACGGCGAGGGTTCCCTCGCTCCCGACCAGCGCCCGCCGGACGTCGAACCCGCGCTCGGGCAGCAGGTGCTCCAGGCCGTAACCGGACACCTGCCGCGGGAACCGCCCGAACTCGGTCCTGATCGTGGCCAGCCCGCCCGCGACCACCTCCCGCAGCCCGGCCAGCTCGCCCGGAAGCGCGGAGCCGGCGGGATCCCCCAGCCGGAGCGGGCGGCCCGCCGCGGACACCGCCTCCAGCGCGGCCACGTTGTCGACGGTCCGGCCGTATCGGAGCGAACGGGAGCCGCACGAATTGTTGCCGGTCATCCCGCCGATCGTGCACCTGCTTGAGGTGGAAGGATCGGGGCCGAAGCGCAGTCCAGCCCCCGCCACGGCCCGCTGCAGCTGGGCCTGGACCACACCCGGCTGGACGGTGGCGGTCCTGGCCTCCTTGTCGACGGCCAGCACCCGGTTCAGGTGCCTGCTGAAGTTGAGCACCAGGCCGGCGCCGACCGCGTTGCCGGCGATGGAGGTCCCGGCGCCGCGACAGGTCAGCGGGACGCCGAGGGCGCGGCACACCTCGACAGCGGCGGCCACCTCGTCGGTGTCGCGCGGGTGCGCGACCACCGCGGGCACCACCCGGTACAGCGACCCGTCGGAGGAGTAGAGCGCCCGTTCCAGCGTGCTGCCGGAGACCTCAGCCAGCCCCGCCTGGCGCAGCGCTGCCGCCAGCTCGGAAGCGGCCGGGCTGCGGGTGACGGTCAAGATCCGGCCCGCTGCGCCGTCAGCCGCGCGCTCGTCAGGCCGCCTGCCTGTGCGAGCGCCACCAGCATCAGGTCCAGCATGCCCATGCCCATCAGCCAGCCCCCGGCGGAGTCGGTGGGCCAGTGGTAGCCAAGCCGCACCATGGCCGCGCCGGTCCCCAGGCCCCCCAGCCCGCCCGCGGCCAGGCACAGCCGCGCGCAGCCGGGCCGGTGCTCGGTCCCGGCCAGCAGGCACAGCAGGTAGCCGGCCACGCCGCAGGCCACGGCCGCGCCGGCGGCATGCCCGGACGGAAACGCGCTGCCGCCGGCGAAGGCATCACCGTCGGATCCCGGGTAGGCCCGGCCCACGGCTGGCTTGGCGGCTGCCACCAGCCCCAGTACCAGTACCAGGGAGGCGGCTGGAATCCCGAGCAGCCCGGGCATCGGCCGCCACCCGAGCCGTCGCCGCCGCCAGGCGGCGGCCGCCAGCAGCGTGACCGCCGGCACCATGATCCGCCCCTCGCCCAGGCCGGTCAGCAGCGCCCAGGGCCGGCCGAAGCTGGTACTGCCGCCGCGGCGGACCGCCCACCGGTACCCGGGCTGGTCGAGCGCGGTCAGTATTCCACCGTCGATCACTTGCCAGGTCAGCACCGCGAGCAGGCAGGCGGCGAGGGCGGCCGGCGTCAGCGCGTACCAGCCGCCGCGATCTCGGCCATGAAGCACGGCCTCCGATCACCTCCAGGTAACGGATTCCCGAGTGGCCTCGGACGAGGCCCTGGGCCCCGCGCTCCCGCCTTAACCATCGTGGCACGGTGCGTGCTGTTCAAGCCCGCTTGCGGGCGAGATACGCATCGCTGGACTGGCCGCCCGATATGCCACAGCTGTCACTCCCGGTAGCAGGCCGTCAGGCCCCGTCTGACGTAGCCGTCCTCCGCACGGTGAGGGTTGCCCGCAGCCCAGCGGTTGTTAGCTTGGCAGCCAGGCCGGGACATCCCCGGCGCTCGCCATCCGCGGGGCCGGAACGGCACGTTGCCGGTCATGGCAGGGGGACGCGTTGCGGGCTGACTCTCGTCCGGAGCCGCTGCCGACCGTCACCGGCAGCAAGCGCGTCATTCAGGTAGCCGAGGGTGATCCGCGCTGGGATGACTTCGTGCTGACGGCGCCGGGCGGCACGGTGTTTCACCATTCCGGCTGGCTCGCCGCGCTGGAGCGGGAGAGCGGGCGGCGCGCGCTGCGGCTTGCCTGCGAAGAACCCGGCGGTGACCTGAGCGGCGTCCTCCCGCTCATGGAGGCCCGCGGGCTGCCGCTCGGGCTGGGCGGCGCCGCCGCCGGGCCGCGGCTGAGCTCGCTGCCGCGGACACCGGTCGCGGGCCCGGTCGGGACGAGCGAGGCGCTCGGGGCACTGGTGGCGGAGGCGCTGGCCACGGCGGCGGCGGCCGGGCTCCGGCTGCAGCTCAAGCCCGCTGCCGGAGCACTCAGCCTGCTACCCGGCCTGCACGGGAGCCCGTGGCGGCGCAGTTACGTCAAGCCGCTCCCCGCCGATCCCGAGCTGCTGCGGTTCGGGAACTCCCGCAACCATGGCCGCATCGCGTGGGCAGTGCGCAAGGCCCAGCGGGAAGGCCTGCGGGTGCGGGACGCCGCTAGCGAGGCTGACCTGCGCGAGTGGTACCGGCTGTACCTGGACGTGAACCGGTGGCGGGGACTGCCGGCCCGGCCGTATCGCCTGTTCCTGTCCGCCTGGGAGCGGTTGCGGCCGGGCGGGTTCCTGCGACTGCTGCTCGCTCACCGGGAACAGTCAGGCCGGGACCGCATCCTGGCCGGGTCGCTGCTGCTGCGGCTCGGCGACACCACCTTCTACGCGTTCAACGGCAGGGTGCGGGAGACGTTGTCGCTGCGCCCGAACGATCTGTTGCAGTGGCATGCCATGCGCGACGCCGCCGCCGCCGGATACCGGTGGTATGACTTCGGCGAGGCCGGCGCGGGCAACGAGGGCCTCGCCCGGTTCAAGGCCAAGTGGGATACCCAGACCCGGATGCTGGTCCGGTACCACGCGCCCGCGCTGCCTGGCGGCAGGGACGAGTACGGCCCGGCCGGGAACCGGGAGTGGCTGCGCCGCATCGCCGTCGGTGCCTGGCACCGGGTTCCGCTTCCGGTGACGGCTGTCGCCGGGGACCAGGTGTACCGGTTCCTATGACCAGAATGCCCCGTCCGGCGCAGGCCCGCTGGCCGCTGCCCGGCGCCCGGCTTCCGCGCCGGAACGCCCTGCTGGGCGGCACAACCACCAG
>JAIRTY010000682.1 GCA_031254715.1 Nocardiopsaceae bacterium
GCCCGGTACCGGGAGGTCGCCGCCAGGCTCGAACAGCAGCTCGCATGACAGCCCGGCTCCCAGACCACGGCCCCCAGGCCAGCCAGACCAGCGCCCGGACCCGGCCATCGCCTGGTTCCTCCCTTTGGGCTGCGGCGGGGAACTAGCCACGATCGGGCCGGTCATGCAAATCTCACCCGCTACGGACCAGTCTCCATAGCCGAGCCGGCCGTGCCGCATCGAGCTGACGGCCGGAGTCGGCCACGCTGCTCGACGCATCACGTGCGGTGATCGAGAAGCACTGGAGAACGCGCTCGGAAGTGGTATGCGTGGCTGGCGTTGATCTGACGGTATTGTCCTCAGTGTTGCGGATCTGGGCGATCTGCGCGGTCACCCGCAGAGCCGGTATGAGCTGCGCCGGCGGGGCACGCGTGAAACCGATACCGCGACATGACGAGGAGAAGAGGGTGGCGCGATCGTGTGGAAGCGGCTCGAGGGGTACGAGCTGAGGTGGCGGGCGCGTGGTATGCGCGGCCTGCGGCTGGGCGAGCGGCCGGATCCGTCCCTGCCCGCGGGTACCGACCGGCTGCCGCAGATCGAGCACATCGTCGTCTTGATGATGGAGAACCACTCCTACGACAACTACCTCGGCATGCTGCGCGGCCGTGGCGAGGGCTTCCCGCTGGGGCCGGACGGCAAGCCCGAGGTGTCCAACCCGGGCGCGGATGGCGAAACCATCCGCGCGCACCACCTCCCCTCTACGGACCAGCACCCCGAGGCTCCCTCGCAGAGCTGGCATGCGAGCCACCTGCAGTGGCGGCACGGGACCTGCCGGGGGTTCGTGGCGGGCAATCAGGAGGTGCTGCCCGATGCCAATCCCGCCATCAGCATGGGTTACTGGACCGAAGACGACCTGCCCTTTTATTACGGCCTGGCGCGCACGTTCCCGCTCGCCGACCATTGGTTCAGCTCGTGCCTGGGTCCCACGTTCCCCAACCGCCGGTTCCTGATCGCGGGCACGGCGCACGGCCTCATCGATGACCTGACGTTCGACCTGCTCGACTACCCGGCCGCCGGGACCATCTTCGACATGCTGACCAGGCACGGGATCTCCTGGGTCAACTACCACGCGGTGCCCGGGGACAAGTCGATGGCCAGGCGTTACGCGCATCACTCGCGCCGCATGGCCCGGCGGCGGCTGCTCCGGATGGGCCGGGCGCTGCGGTCCGCGGCCGGTGGCGTCCAGAAGGACCTGCAGTTCACCGCTAACGTGTTCCCGCTTGGCATCGGGCGGTACATGCTGCACGTCCGCAGCACCGACCAGTTCTTCGCCGATGCCGACAGCGGCACGCTGCCCTCGTTCAGCATCGTGGATCCTGATTTCGACACCTACTCCGAGGAGAACCCGCAGGATATCCGAAAGGGCGAGAGCTTCGCCGCCGAGGTGATCACCCGGGTCATGCACGGCAAAGGGTGGCCCCGCACGCTGCTGATCTGGGTGTATGACGAGCACGGCGGCTACCACGATCACGTTGCGCCACCCGCCGCCGTCCCGCCCGACGAGGTGGAGGGCCGCAGCCTCGTCGGCAGCCCGACGCGGCTCCAGCGTCTTCTGCGGCCAGTAATGCCCCGGATGGTTGGTACCGCAGAGAACGAGGCGGCCGGGCCGCACCGCTACGACCGGTACGGGTTCCGGGTACCCGCCGTCATCGTGTCGCCGTACGCACGGCCGGGCTACGTCTGCTCCGACGTGCTCGACCACACATCCGTGCTCAAGCTGGTCGAGGAGAAGTGGAACCTGCCCGCGCTCACGGCGCGGGACGCGGCGGCGGCCTCGCCGCTCGGTGCGCTGGACCTGACCGGACTGCCCGCGTTCCTCGACCCCCCGCCCCTGCCCGAACCCGGCCTGACGTGGGGTTCCTAGTATCTGGCCAAGGTGGCTTTCGCCGGCGCCGGAGTTTAGCCGACTGCGTGCGAGGAAGAACCGGGCATGCGATCAATGGCTACCACTCGTGCTTCCGGTACAGCGAGGCGCGCGTCAGACAGTTCTGCCGCTCGGGCCCTGGCCCGGGTAGGCCTGGCCGCCCGAGGAGTCCTCTACATCCTCATCGGCTGGGTCACGATTCTGGCCGCGCTCAGCCAGAGCTCGCAGCAGGCCGACCAGCAGGGCGCCCTGCAACTGCTCGCCGGTCAGCCCTACGGAACGGTCTCGCTGTGGCTACTCGGCATCGGGTTCGCCGGGTACGCGCTGTGGCGGCTCAGCGAGGCCGCGTTCGGCGTCACCGGCGAGGGCAACGGCGCCGGACCTAGGCTCAAGTCCCTGGTCCGGGCCGTGATCTACGCCTTCTTCGGCTACCTGACATTCAAGATCATCGCCGGGGCGGGCGGTGGCAGCCAGACCAAGAAGCAGCAGGACCTGACCGCCTCGGTCATGCATCACCCCGGCGGCCGGTGGCTGGTCGGCATCGTCGGCCTGGTCATCGTGATCGCCGGCCTGGTGCTGGCCGCAGAGGGCGTCCGCCGCAAGTTCCTGAAGTACCTCCGGCTCAGTGAGATGAGCTCGCGGACGCGGCGCATCGTCGAACGGCTCGGCATGATCGGCACCGCCGCCCGTGGTGCGGTGTTCGCCGTCGCCGGGGTGCTGGTCATCGAGGCGGCTGTCACCTATCAGCCAGCCAAGGCCGGCGGCGTCGACAAGGCGCTGCTCACCTTGCGGCACCAGCCGTTCGGTGAGTTCCTGCTGATCCTCGCGGCGCTCGGCCTGGTCATTTTCGGCGTCTATGGCCTGTGCGAGGCCCGCTGGCGCAGGGTCTAGCCGCCCATGGACCTGACGCATGACGCTGAGGAGGTGGCCGACCAGCTCGACGAGCTGGTCGGCCCCGCCTGCGAGCCGGAGAACGCCGTGCTCACCGACAACGCGCGGGTGGTCAGGTGGGCAGGTCCAGCGTTCGTGCTGTTCTCGCTGATCTTGTTGCCGTGGATCGTCTACCTGGCGTACACGCTTCCCTCGCGCCAGGTATCAGCCGATTACGGCATCGCCTGGGACGGCTTCGACGCCCTGCTGCTTGTGGCCTTGGCCAGCACGGGTTACTTCGCGCTTCGCCGGTCCCGGTACCTGGCGACGGCCGCGACAGCGGCAGCGACGCTGCTCGTCGTGGACGCCTGGTTCGACGTCATGACCACGCTGCCGGGCCAGCGTCTCGAGCCGCTCGCCCTGGCCGCGGCTGTGGAGCTTCCGCTGGCGGCGGTGTGCGTCTGGCTTAGTCTCCACACCCAGCAGTTCGCCGAGCGGCGGCTGGTCCTGCTGCTACGCCCAGGCCGGAAGAAGAAAGCAAGCAGCCGCTGACAGGAGCCACGGGCAGCCCGCAGCTACCCGTCATTTCTGGGCGGAACGCGCACCAGCAGGCAGCCCCGCTCCAGGGTGATCCTGAGCTGGCGTGTGGTTCCGGCCACCTCCCCATCGACCTCCCAGGGCCGGGCACGGCTAGCCTGGACGATCAGCTCGTGACAGGCCACCTGGGCCACCCGGCCGGTCCTGCGCCGCAGCAGCACGTCGGCGGCGAGCCGCAGCCACCCCGTCCATCCCGAGGCGGCCAGCACCGCAACGTCCAAGACGCCGTCATCGGGCGCCGCGTCCGGCAGCAACCGCACATTGCCCT
>JAIRTY010000708.1 GCA_031254715.1 Nocardiopsaceae bacterium
AGGTCTGGGTGAGCACCCGGCCGGCCAGGGCGACTCGTCCCCGGCGGGGCGGCACCAGCCCGGCGATCGCCTCCAGCGTGGTGGTCTTACCGGCGCCCGACGGGCCGAACAGCGCGAGCCGCTCCCCCGGCGCCACCTGGAAGCTGGCGGCGACGGCGAAGTCCCGGCGGTCAACCTCGACGTCGACCTCGAGCACGGGCGCTCCAGACGTAGGCGGCAAGCGGCAGCGGCAGGGCGATGACCAGCAGGACGAGCGCGAACGGCAGCGCCGACGGCAGCCCGGTCTCCTGCAGTTGGGTCCAGATCTGCAACGGTAGCCCGTACGGGTGGTAGGCGACGATGATGACCGCGCCGAACGCCCCCATGGCCCGGGCCCAGGCCACCGCCAGCGCCATGGCAAGGCCGGGGGCAGCGAGCGGGAGCGTCACCCGGCGCGCCACCCGGGCAGGCGGGTCGCCGAGCAGCGCCGCCTGCTGCTCCAGCCGTGGGTCCACCGCGGCGATCGCGGCCTGCGCGCCGAGCACGTAGTACGGCGCGGACTCGTACACCTGGGCGATGACCAGGGCCAGGAACGTGTTGGTGGCCGACAGGTGGAGCGTGCCGAGCGCGTGCCCGATGGGCGTGTACGGGCCGACCATGAACACCAGCAGCAGCCCGATCACCAGCGGCGGCAGCAGCAGGCTGGTGAGGACCCCGGCCTCCCACACCCGCGGCCACGGCAGCCTGCCCCTGGCCAGCAGCCAGCCGAGCGGCGTGCCCAGCACTACCAGCACCGCCAGCGTGACCCCGCCCGACTCCAGCGACACCACCAGCGGCGTGAGCGCGCCCGGCTGGCGCAGCGCCTGCCACGCCGCCCCCCACGACAGGTGGAACAGCAGCGTGATGACCGGCCCGAGCAGGATGATCCAGACGATCGCCGCACCGGCCAGGGATGCCGCCGCGGAGACCGAACGGGCCCCGCGGACGGCCGTCGCCGCGGGCCGGACGCCCTCCCCTGCAGTTGCCGGCCAGGCCATCTACCGGCCCAGCTCCTGCCTGACCTTGGCAGGCAGCGCCGACTGACTGCCGAACACCTGCGGCGTCAGCAGCTTGTACCCGCCCTGCTTGTGCAGGGCCAGCCCGGCCGGGGAGAGCACGTAGGCAACGAACGCGCCGGCCGCGGCCTGGCCCGGCTTGCCGATCACGGTGATGTCTACGGTGAGCGGCTTGCCCTGCGCCAGCATGCCGCTCGCGAGCTTGAACGAGGCGGTGCCGTAGTGAGACTTCTGCGCCGGGTCACCCAGGTTGAGGCTGGCCGGAAGCGCGATGTAGGGCAGATGGAGCTGGACGGCCTGCGACAGGTAGGCGCTGGCCGCGTCGAGCTGGCCGGCCTGCAGCCGTGGCTCCAGCGCGGCCTCGTCGAAGATGGTTGGCGAGTCCGCCGAGCTGGGCGTGCCGTGGATGATCTTGCCCAGCGCGGACGATGGCAGGTGGTACTGGCGCTGGGCGAGCATGAGCATCAGGATGAACGCCTGCCCCTGCGGGTCCACATTCGGATCGGTGCGGCCGAGCCTGAACCCCGGCTGCTGCATGAGCGCGAACAGGTCCGTGAGCGGCTTCTTGCCGCTGGCGATCGCCTTGAACTGGCTCGCGTACCTGCTCCGGGGGTTGTAGGCGACCACGATCGGGCTGGCGGCGAACTGAACGTACCAGGACGTGTACTTCGGCTCGAGCGCCTCGATCGGCTTGCCGCCGATGCTCTCGAACACGTTCGGGGTGATCTCGCCGGCGGAGATCTCCTTCGACAGCGCCAGCGACGGCCCCGCCCTGCCCACGTACCTGCCGCTCGCTGCCTTGGCGAAGGCGGGCCCGATCACCTTTTCGTTCAAGTTGGTCAGCGAGGCCGCGTAGGCGACGTTCGCCGTCCCTGGCTGGCTGCCGGCGGAGTCACCGCCGGACGAGGACCCGCCGGAGGACCCGCTGCCGCCGCACGCGGTGGCCACCAGCCCGGCACAGGCGAGCAGCGCCGCGGCATACCGCCGGGCCCTGCGGCCGCTCAGGGTGCTCGGGATGCGAATGTCCGCCATGCGAAGAACTTAGCTACTGTGACTTGCGCAGCGCAAGATAACACGACAGGCAGCGGGAGTTTCCTGAAGGTCACCTCAAGGTCTGCCGTCACGAATACCCTCCAGGCCGATCCGGGCCCTACGATGGTCTACGCCGCCGCGTAGACATGACGAATCAGGCTGAGGACGGGCGAATGGGCAAGGCAACCAGGCTGAAGCGGGAGAGCGCCCGGGAGCGGATCGCGGCCCAGCGGGCTGCCGCCCGGCGGGCGGAGGTGCGCCGCCGCGCGCTCCTCATCGCCGGCAGCATCGTGGTCGTGGTCGCGATCATCGGAGCGCTCATCGGCATCAAGCTGGCCAGCGGCGGGCCGCCGAAGCCGCAGGCCGGATCCCCGACCGGGACCGTCCTGCCGGCCAGCGTGACCAGCAACGTGACCGGGGTCCCGGCGAGCACGCTGAACGCGATCGGCCCCGGGTCGGTCGCCCAGAACATCGGGCAGTCGATCAAGCCGATCACCGGGCCCGCCCTCACCTCCGGCGGCAAGCCCGAGATGCTCTACATCGGCGCGGAGTTCTGCCCGTACTGCGCCGCCATGCGGTGGTCGATGGCGGTGGCGCTGAGCCGGTTCGGCACCCTGTCGACGCCGCTGCACGGCATCCACTCGTCGGCCAGCGACGCCTACCCGAACACCGCCACGCTGACCTTCTACAAGACCGGCTTCACGAGCAAGTACCTGACCTTCACCCCGGTCGAGAACGAGAAGGTCGACAAGTCCCCGCTGCAGAGCGTCACCCCCGCGCAGCACGCGCTGTGGCAGAAGTACGACGCGAACTCCTACCCGTTCATCGACATCGGCGGCAAGTACGTGGTCACCGTGACCTACAGCCCGCAGGTGCTGGCGGGCAAGACCTGGAGCCAGATCGCGTCCGCGATGCATGACCCGTCCTCGCCCGTCGCCCAGGCGATCAACGGCTCGGCCAACTACCTGACCGCCGCCATCTGCCGCACGACGAACAGCGCCCCGGCCAGCGTCTGCCAGGCCCCGTCGATCATCAAGCTGCAGGGGCACCTCT
>JAIRTY010000733.1 GCA_031254715.1 Nocardiopsaceae bacterium
GCGGAGGCGGGCGGCGATCCGGGCGGCTGGCGGTTCGGGCTCGCCAGGCTCGCCGTGCCGGTGCCGCCCCCGCTGCAGCGGCTCGCCCTGGCCGGGCAGCGGCTGGAGATACCCGAAGGTGAGGAACCGCGGTTCGCGGCCGGCTACTACCCGCGGCTGCGCCGGACGGCCACCGTGATCTCCTCGGACGGGTCCTTCACGCCGCCGGAGATCTCCGGGCCGTCGCTGGTGCTGCGGGCCAGCTACGGCGAGGGGCACGACCTCGACGTCGGCTGGGAGTGGGCCTACCAGGTAGCCGGCGAGCGGCTGCGGGCACCGCTGGCTGCGGACGGGGGCGAGGACGCGGACGAGGGCTACCGGGACCTCGCTGCCGAGCGGGCCATCGTGGCCGGGCTCGACCTCCCGCTGGAGCGGTTCGGGCTGCTGCGCCCCGGCGCCGGCCCGGCGGGAAGGCCGCCCGCCCTGGCCGCGGGCACCCAGCTGTCCGGCCTCGACACCATGCGGTTTACCACCGAGCTGCTGCCGCTGCTGCCCGGTGAATCGGGGGTCATCGCCGACATCACCGGCGAGCCGCCCGATTACCGGGAGGCGGGCGACTCGCTGCAGATCGAGGTGTCCGCCGGCGAGGTGACCGGGGAGACGGACTGGTTCGACCTCGGTGTGACCATCACGGTGGAGGGACGGCAGGTCCCGTTCCGGGACGTGTTCGGCGCGCTCAGCCGCGGCGAGCAGCACCTGCTGCTGCCCGACGGCGCCTACTTCTCGCTGGCCAAGCCCGAGCTGCAGGCGCTGGCCCGGCTGATCGAGGAGGCGCGGGCGCTGCAGGAGTCGCCGGCCGGGCCGCTGCGGATCAGCCGCTTCCAGGCCGGGCTGTGGGACGAGCTGGCTGGTCTCGGCGAGGTCAGCCACCAGGCGGCGGCGTGGCGGGAGCAAGTGACCGGGCTGCTGTCCGGCGGCGCTCCCGCCCGGCCATCGCCGCCTGCCACGCTGCTGGCCCGGCTGCGGCCCTACCAGCAGGACGGGTTCGGCTGGCTGGCGTTCCTGTGGCAGCACCGGCTTGGCGGCATCCTGGCCGACGACATGGGCCTCGGCAAGACCCTGCAGTGCCTGGCGCTGATCAGCCACGCCAGGCAGGCCAGCCCAGGCGGGCCGCCGTTCCTCATCGTCGCTCCCACCAGCGTGGTCGGGAACTGGGCGGCCGAGGCGGCCCGGTTCACCCCGGACCTGACGGTGGTGCCGGTCACCGAGACGGCAGCCAGGAGCGGCCGGGACCTGGCTGGGATCGCCGCCGGAGCCGACGCCGTGATCACGTCCTACACCCTGCTGCGGATCGACTTCGGCAGCTACGCCGGCGCCGGCTGGGCGGGCCTGCTGCTGGACGAGGCCCAGCACGCCAAGAACCACCAGTCCAAGATCTACCAGTGCGCCCGGGGGCTGCCCGCCCCGGTCAAGATCGCCGTCACCGGCACGCCGCTGGAGAACAACCTGATGGAACTGTGGTCGCTGCTGTCGATCACGGCCCCAGGGCTGTTCCCGAGCCCGGGCCGGTTCCGCGATTACTACGCCCGCCCGGTCGAGAAGCGGGGGGACACCGAGCTGCTCGCCCAGTTGCAGCGGCGGATCAGGCCGCTGGTGCGCCGCCGTACCAAGGAGCAGGTTGCCGCCGACCTGCCCGCCAAGCAGGAGCAGGTGGTGGAGGTCGACCTGCATCCGCAGCACCGGCGGCTCTACCAGACCTACCTGCAGCGGGAACGGCAGAAGGTGCTGGGCCTGATCGGGGACCTGGACGCGAACCGGTTCACGATCTTCCGCTCGCTGACGCTGCTGCGCCAGCTCAGCCTGCATGCCGGGCTCGTCGACGACGCGCACAGGGACCTGCCCTGCAGCAAGATCGACGCCCTGCTCGGGCAGCTGCGGGACGTGACCGGCGGCGGCCACCGGGCGCTGGTGTTCAGCCAGTTCACCGGCTTCCTGGCGCAGGTACGGCGGCGGCTGGAGGCCGAGCGAATCGAGTACTGCTACCTCGACGGCAAGACCCGGGGCCGGGCCGCGGTGATCGAGCGCTTCCAGCAGGGCGGCGCCCCGGTCTTCCTGATCAGCCTCAAGGCCGGCGGCTTCGGCCTGAACCTCACCGCGGCCGACTACTGCTTCCTGCTCGATCCATGGTGGAATCCCGCGACCGAGGCGCAGGCCGTGGACCGCGCCCACCGCATCGGCCAGACCCGCAACGTCATGGTCTACCGGCTGGTAGCGGCCGGCACCATCGAGGAAAAGGTCATGGCGCTCAAACAGCGGAAGGCGGAGCTGTTCGCCAGCGTCATGGACTCCGGCAACGTGTTCAGCGCAGCCCTCGACGCCGACGACATCCGCGGCCTGCTCGGCTAACCGCCGACTGCGGGTACCCTATAGGGTATGAACGTTAAGACGTCCGTCTATCTCCCCTCTGAGTTGAAGCACGCCCTCGAGGCCGAGGCGCGCCGCCGCAACCTGTCTGAGGCAGAGCTGATCCGGGAAGCGATCTCGGAACTGCTCGCGGCCGCCCCGGCACGAGCACCGCGGTTCGGGATTTTCGACAGTGGTGACCCTCACTTCGCCGAACGTGCTGAGGAGTATCTGGCCGGGTTCGGAAGCGACTCGGTTGACGGGTGATCGTCTGCGATACCGGTGGCCTGCTGGCCGCGTACGACCGGGCGAGCAGGCAGCACCAGGCAGCCGCCGAGACACTGGCCGCCGACCCCGGGCCGTGGCTGCTCCCGCCGCTGGTCCTGGCTGAGTTCGATTACCTGCTCCTGGAGCGCTTTGGGCTGGCGGTGGAGCAATCCGTGCTCCCGCAACTGACCGCAGGCAAGTTCTCGATCGGTGACATCGGCGACTCCGATCTTGAAGCGGCTATCGCGGTCACCGCGCGCTATCGCGACCTGAAGATCGGGCTGACTGACGCCTCGATCGCAGTGCTCGCCGCCCGCCACCGCACGACCCGGCTGCTTACGCTCGATGAGCGGCATTTCCGGGCGATCACGCCACTGGACGGCCAGGTCGCGTTTACGCTGCTGCCCGCCGACCGTCCGCGCTAGAGCGTGTTCCGTAAATCATGGGTCGGGGTCGCGGAGCCAGATCCCGATCGAGGCCACGTCGATGATGCCGCGCCAGACGTAGTCGCGTTTGTCGTACCAGGGGCGATGAGGCGGTGCTGCCGTAGCTTGCAGAAGGCTCAATGCCGGTCGACGCCGCTTCCCGTTACGGTTTCCGGGCGACACCACAGTAGGTGGGCAGGTCGCGGCCGGTCACGCCGTAACCGGGCCGCCACTGGCCCATGTGGACCAAGCCCGGCTCGACCATGTCCAGCCCGTCGAAGAAGCGGCGGACCTGCGCCTCGGTGCGGAACATGGCCTGGCTGGCGGGACTCATGTGCTCGTTGAGGCGCTTGGCCATCTCCCCCATTTCCTTGGCCGCGAGGTCGCTGGCCGGGTGCGAGATCACCAGGTAACTGCCCGACGGAACGCCTGCCATCACCTCCGCCACGAGCGCGTGCGGGTCGTCTGCGTCGGGGATGAGCTGCAAGATCGCCAGCAGCATGACCGCGATGGGCCGGGACAGGTCCAGTGTCCGTGCGGCCTCCGCAAGGATCTTGCCGGTGGCGCGCAGGTCAGCGTCGACGTAGGCGGTGGCCCCTTGCGGTGTGCTGGTCAGCAGCCGCACCGGAAACGCGGATCGTGTATGTGGACAACGACCGGCGCCTCGCCAGACGCGGTGGATGAGAACCAGTCTTCGCCACCTTGCAGCCCAGGCCAGGCACCACCCGCGGACCCCGGCCACATCTAACCCCCGCTCCGCTGTGCTACGCCGGGTGCTGCCGTGTGCCCGGCTGGCTCCGATTTTCCGATTACTCGTGGACGGAGGGCTCGTGGTCGGCGTGGCCGGCGGGCTCGAGCTGGAAGGTGGAGTGAGCGACGTCGAAGTGGCCGCGCAGGCATGCCTGCAGCCGGTCCAGCACGGCCGGGCTGCGGCCGTCGGCCAGGACCGCGGGGTCGACCACCACGTGCGCGGACAGCACCGGCAGCCCCGACGTGATCGTCCACGCGTGCAGGTCGTGCACGTCCTCGACCCCGGCCAGCGCGGTCAGGTGGGACCGCACCTGGGCCAGGTCGACGCCCTGCGGGCTGCCCTCCAGCAGCACGTCCACGGCTTCCCGCAGCAGCCGCCAGGTCCTGGGCACGATCAGCAGGCCCACTACCAGTGACGCCACCGGGTCGGCCAGGGTGAACCCGGTGACCGCGATCACCGTGCCGCTGATGATGGCGGCGGCCGCGCCGAGCGTGTCCGAGGCGACCTCCAGGAAGGCACCGCGCACGTTCATGCTCTCCGCCTGGCCGCGCCGGAGCACCAGCAGCGAGACCCCGTTGCCGGCCAGCGCGACCGCGCCGAGGATGATCATCAGGCTGGCGGTGACGTGTGGCGGGGACGCCAGCCGCTGCGCGGCCTCGGTCAGGATGAACGCCGCCATGCCGAGCAGCAGCAGCGCATTGGCGGTCGCAGCCAGGATCTCGGCCCGGGCATACCCGAACGTCCGGCGGTCGGTGGCGGGCCGGGCTGCGAAGTAGGCGGCCAGCAGCGACAGCCCGACCCCGGCAGCATCCGCGGCCATGTGAGCCGCGTCGGCGAGCAGCACCAGCGAGCCGCTCACCACCGCCCCGGCGACCTCCGCGGCCGCGATGCCGGCGCTGATCCCCATGGCCACGGCCAGCCGGCGACGGTGGCGGCCGGTTGCTGTGAGATCCGCTCCGTGCGCGTGGCCGGGACCCATTGTGGCGGTAGCCTCCCCCCGGTGCCTACCCGGAGCCTTCCCCGCCGGACTGCGAGTCACCCGGCGCCAGCAGCTCGTACGCGGGGTTGATCATCACCGGCTGCCCGTCCTGCTCGCCCACCGGCCCCCGGAACCGGACCTTGGCGCCGCAGATCAGGCCGGGGATATGGGTGCGGCCGTAGAACATTGCGGTGAGCTGCCCGGTCGAGTCGCTGATCTCGGTCGCCAGCACGGCGCTGCGCTCCACCGGGCGGATCTCCACCGTCCGCACCCGCCCTTCCACCGTCGCCCGGCCGGGCGGCACCACCGAGCCGATCGGGCTCACCCCCCGCGACGGCTTCGGGCGCTTGTAGGCAGCCTGATCGCCGTCCGCGGCCAGCTTCCTGGCGACCCGGGCGGCGCCGTCACCGGCCGCCACGGTGGCGGCCGGTTCCATGGCCGGCTCGCCGGGCTCCTTCCCGGGCGCGGTCTGGCGCTCGTGCAGCACTTCCAGCCGGCTCCGGACGTCGAACGGGACGATGGTGGCGGCCGAGTGGGGGATCTGGCTGACCGCGCTGGCGATCTTGTCTGCGGTCCGGTCGTGCAGCAGGCGGCCCAGCAGCGGGGAGTACACCCGGCGCGGCAGCACCACCGTGACCTGGGTGCCGGGCTGGGCGGCCTCGGCCGCCACCAGTTCCGCGGCCGCCCTGGTCAGCCGCCGGTCCGGGCAGTCGACAAAGTCGAGTACGACCCCCCGGTCGGCCCGCGCCCATTCCTGCCGCAGCGTTTCCGCCTGCGCGGTGTCGATGACGAAGTGGACCGCCCGCAGCATGGTGGGGCGCAGGCTGCGGGCGTAACGCAGCGCCGCGATGGTGGCCAGGTCGAAGCTGTCCACCAGCAGGTACACGGTGCGCCGGGGGTACTTCGGCGGCTCCGCCGGGCGCGGCCGGACCCCGATCCGCTCCAGCACCTGGCTCTCCATCTGGTACTCGCGGTTGAGCCGGATCAGTGCCGGGACGCCGACCGCGAACAGCACCACGACCAGCCAGGCGCCCTCGGTGAACTTGACGACCGCAAAGACCAGCACCACCACCGAGGACATCGCCCCGGCCGAGGCGTTGATGATGAGCTTCCGCCGCCAGCCGGGCTCCCGGCGGTTGTGGTGGTACCGGGCCATGCCGAAGCCGGCCAGGGAGAACGCCGTGAACACGCCGATGGCGTAGAACGGGACCAGCCGGTTGACGTTCGTGCCGACGACGATCATCAGCGCCAGCGCGCAGGCCGTCAGCACGATGATCCCGTTCGAGAAAACCAGCCGGTGCCCGCGCTTCAGCAGCCACCGGGGCAGGAACGCGTCACCCGCGACAAAGCTGGCCAGGAACGGGAACCCGTTGAAGCTGGTGTTGGCGCCGGTATAGAGGATGAGCGCGCTCGCGGCCTGGACCGATATGAACAGCACCTGGCCGGCAGCCGAGTGCCCGCCCACGATCTGGGCCTCCTGGGCCAGCATGGTCGGGTAGCCGGTGGTCCGGGGGGTGGCGTGGGTCAGGTGCGCCAGCCACGAGATGCCCGCCACCAGGGCGCCCAGGATCAGCCCCATCGAGACCAGGACCTTGCGGGCGTTGGCGCTCTCCGGCGGCCGGAACGCGCCCACCGCGTCGGACACCGCTTCGATGCCGGTCAGTGACGACCCGCCATTGGCGAACGACTTGAGGATGGTGAACACGAGCACGAACATGGTCAGCCCGGCGGTGCTCGCGCCGATCGGATAATGATGCGCCAGCTGGTGCGGGTTCTCGTTAGGCAGGTTTCCGAGGATCTCCCGCACCAGCCCGATCGCGATCATCAGCAGTACGGCGGCGGAGAACAGGTAGGTGGGGACCGCGAACGAACGGCCCGCCTCCCTGAGGCCGCGCAGGTTCCCGAACAGCATCAGCAGCACCACGCCGACCGTGATCTCCAGCGAGTACGGTCCGAGCGCGGGTACCGCGGAGACCACCGCCGCGGTCCCGGCCGATGTCTGCACCGCCACCGTGACCACGTAGTCCACCAGCAGCGCCACCGCGGCGACCTGGGCCACCCGGGGGCCGAAGTTGTCGCGCGCCACCACGTAGGAGCCGCCCGGCCGGACGTAGACCGACACGACTTCCCGGTACGACAGCACCACCAGCACCAGCACGAACAGCACCACGCCGGTCACCGGGAGCAGCATCGTGAAGGCGGCGAGCCCGAAGATGGGCAGCAGCCCGATGAGGATCTCCTCGGGGCCGTAGGCCGAGGAGGAGATCCCATCCGGCGACAGCACGCCGAGCGCGAGCGGCTTGGTCAGCCGCTGCTCGCCCAGGTCCGCGTTCACCAGCGGCGGGCCCAGCAGGCGGCGCTTGACGGAATACCAGAGCCCCTCCGGGGCCTGCTCAGCGCCCAGGAAGGTTCCCATCGCTCGCCGTATCGCCACCGTGCGTCCTGTCGCTTGCCCGTCCCTGCCGTCGCCTTTCATACCACTAGCTGCGGGTAGCCGAGTCCACAGGACCCTGCGGGCCGGCTACCCGCCGCCGAAAAAGCCTGCCACGGTGGTGGCGAGCAGGAACAGGCTCATCGCGGACACACCGGCCACCACCACGGTCGCCACCGCCCGGAACACCGGGCCGTTGGCGGCGTCGCCGAGCACGCTGCGGCGGTTGGTGAGGACCAGGATGTAGACGAGGATGACCGGGGTGAGCACGCCCTGCAGCACATAGCTGCCGATCAGCAGCGTGATCAGGTTGATCTGGGTCAGCGCGAGCGCGGCGCCGATCACGATCTGCACCGTGAACAGCCCCAGGAACAGCCTGGCCTCGGCGAACCGGCGGGATATCGAGCGCTCGACGCCCACCGCCTCGCTGATCGCGTACGCGCTCGACAGCGGGACCACGGCTCCGGCCAGCGCCGACGCGCCGATCAGGCCCAGCGCGAACAGGGTCTCGGCGGCCTGCCCCGCCACCGGGCGCAGCGCGCGGGCGGCCTCGGCGGCCGAGTTCAGCGGCCCGCTGCCGCCGATCGCCGCCGCGGTGGCGATGATGATCGTCATTGCCACGACGACGGCGAATACCGCGCCCAGGACGGCGTCCAGCCGCACCCGCGGGTAGTCGGCGCGGTCGGCGCCCCGGTCCACCACCCCGGACGCCGCGTAGAGCTGCATGTACGGGCTGATGGTGGTGCCGATGAGGGCGACCCCGAGCAGCAGGAACCCCTTGCTGAATTCCAGGTGGGGGATCACCAGGTCGGTCCCGGCCTGGGCCCAGTCGGCGTTACCGAGCACCGCGGCGAGCGGGTAGGCGAGGAACCCGAGCGACAGCACCAGGAAGACCCGCTCGGCGTAGCGGTAGGTGCCGAACAGGACCAGCGCCCAGATGGCCACCGCCGCCACCGGGATGATGATGTACCGGCTCACGCCGAACAGCCCGAACGCGGCCCCGATGCCAGCGAACTCCGAGACCACCAGGCCCGCGTTCCCGATCAGGATGCAGCCCAGCGCGACCGCGGCCAGCCGCAGGCTGAATTGCTCCCGGATCAGGGCGGCCAGGCCCTTGCCGGTGTGGGTGCCCAGCCGCACCGCCATCTCCTGCACCATGACCAGCGAGATCGCGACCAGCAGCATGAAGAACAGGGTGCGGTAGCCGAACTGCGAGCCGGCCGAGGCGTAGGTGGCGATCCCGCCCGCGTCGTTGCCCGCGTTCGCGGCCACGATGCCGGGGCCGGCGATGGCCAGGATGAGCCAGAGCCGGCCCCGGCGCACCCGGACCAGCCGGATGCCGCCCGCCCGGACCCGGGTCAGCGAGGTCAGGCCGTGGGCCCGGGACGGCTCCGTCGCCGGCTCCGGTGCGTCCTGCTGGCCGCCCGGCTGCCTGGCCGCTGCTCCGTCCGGTCCGGGCGTGGTCACTGCAGCAGCTTAGGAAAGTGGAGGTGGCCGTGACCGGGCACCAGCGCGTCGAGCACGTCGTCCGACAGGATCCTGCCCAGCGGCCTGCCGTCGTCGTCCACCACCAGCACCGATGACCGCCGCGACTCCACCAGCTCGGTGGCGACGGTGTCCAGGTCGGCGTCCGGGGACAGGGTGGCGGGCGGGCCGTCGGGGCCGATCAGCTCGCCGATCCGGGTGTCACCGTCGCTGACCAGCAGATCGAACATGGACACGTCGCCCAGCAGCCGCCCGTCCCGGCTGACCACCGCCACCGAGTCGATCTCGGTCCGGTGCTCGGCCTGTCCGGCCAGCCTGCGCCGGAGCCCGTCCACGGTCTCGTCGGGCTCGGCGCAGGCCAGCACGCTGGTCATGAACCCGCCCGCCTCATCGCCGGGGTAGCCGAGCAGCCGCGCCAGCTCCCGCCCGGTCGCGGCCGGCATCCCCGCCAGCAGCTGCGACTGCTCGTCCGGCGCCAGCTCGCGGAGGGCGTCCACGGCCTCGTCCGGTTCCATCCGGGCCAGCAGGTCGGCCGCCTGCTGCGGCGCCATCTCCCGTAGCAGCGCGGTCAGCTCGTCCGGCTCCATCTCTTCCAGCGCGTCGGCTGCCACCTCCCGGTCGAGGCTGTCGATCACCTCCTGCCGGCCTGGCCGGCCGAGTCCTTCCAGCACGTCCGCGAGCTCGGCCGGCCGCAGCCGCCGCAGCGCGGTGTGCCGGGCCCGCAGCTTGACTGCGGCCGGCGCCTCCGCCGAGTCGGCGCCGAACGACTCGATAGCCGCCCAGTCGATCACCCGCTCCGGGGTCGGCCGCCCCCGCCAGCGCTTCGGGCCCAGCCGGCGCAGCAGCGTCTGCAGGCTCACATCCACGCCCACCAGCCGGACCTGCTCGCCGACCTGGGCCAGGTACAGGTCGGCGGCGCGGATCACCTGGATCTCGTCGGTGTCCACCAGCTGATGGTCCAGGATGTCGCGGGTCAGTAGCACCTCGCCCTCCCGGCGCTGGAACTCGCGCAGGTCCATCCGCGCGGTCCGGAGCGTGACCGAGCGGTGGTCCACCCGGCCGATCGCGGCGGCATCGAGGAACGCCTGCCTGCGCCCGACCCGGATCACGATCCCGGTGATCGCCGGATAGTCCTCGCCGCCGCCCATCCGGGCCACCACGTCCACCAGCCGGCCGACCTCCTGGCCGGACTGGTTCAGCACCGGGCAGCCGCTCAGGCCTACCAGGGAGATGATGTTCTGCCGGACCAGGCGGCTGCTCATCAGCCGTCTGCCGGTCAGGAAATGCCGCTCGGACACAGCAACCTCCGCAGGTTGCCGGCCGGGGATCCGCGAGGCCTGGCTCGCGGCCAGCGCCTCCCGCCGCGGGGGCGTGCCCGCGGCCTCGCGCTAGCCCGTCACGGCCGGCAGGAGTAGAGAACGGAACAGGC